>NZ_JBFAIC010000010.1:0-1930 GCF_040654515.1 Dactylosporangium sp. NPDC050688 | reverse complement strand
CGGTCAGGATTCGAGAAGCCGGCACCGCCCGGCCCGGCCTAGCGTGACCGGCATGGACATCTGCATTCATTCGGCGTTCCTGCCGCATACCGACCCGGACGCGTCCCTCGCGTTCTACCGTGACGCCCTCGGCTTCGAGGTCCGCAGCGACGTCGGCTACGACGGCCTGCGGTGGATCACGGTCGGCCCCGCCGGCCGGCCCGGCACGGCGCTGGTCCTGGAGCCGGTCGCCCCGCCCGGCTGCGGCATCACCGACGACGAGCGCCGCACCATCGCCGAGATGATGGCCAAGGGCACCTACGCCGGCGTGAACCTGGCCGCCGGTGACCTCGACGCCATGTTCGCCCGCCTGCGCGAGCACGGCGCGGAGATCGTCCAGGAGCCCGCCGACCAGCCGTACGGGGTGCGCGACGGCGCCGTGCGTGACCCCGCCGGAAACCTGATCCGCATCCAGCAGTCCTGACCGGTCCGCCCGGAAACCGGGTGCGCACCCCGGGCGGTTCGCGTAGAACTGCCCGGGTGGTGCGACTCTGGGCGGCGGTGCTGCGGCGGCCGTACGCGAAGGCCCTCGCCGGGGCGAACCTGCTGACCCGGTTGTCGGCGGGGGCGGTCGCCCTCGCGCTGGTCCTGCTCGTGCAGCAGGAGCGCGGGTCGTTCGGCGCCGCCGGGATCGTCGCAGGGGTGTTCGCCATCGGCACCGGCGCCGGCGCGCCCCTGGTCGGCCGGCTCGTCGACCGGTTCGGGCAGACGCCGGTCCTGCTGGGCACCGCAGTCGTGCACGGCGGGGCGCTGCTGGCAGTGGCGTGGCGGCCGGCGGCGCCGCTCGCCGTCCTCATGGTCCTCGCCGGGGTCGCCGGTGCCGCCCGCCCGCCGGTCGCGGCGTGCATGCGCGGGATCTGGATCGCGCTGCTGGGCGAGGGTCCGCAGCTGCGGGCGTCGTACCGGCTGGAGAGCGCCCTGCTCGAGATCGGGTTCATCGCGGGGCCGGTGGTCGCCGGGGCCGTCGTCGCGGCCGGCCGCCCGGCGCTCGGGCTGGCGCTCACCGCCGGCCTCGCCGCGGTGGCGACGGCCGGGTTCGCGCTCCTGCCCCCGGCGCGGGCGTGGCGGCCGCCGGCCCGCGCGACCCGGGGCGTGCTCGGCCCGCTGCGCTCCCCCGCGATCCTGTCGCTGGTCGGCTCCCGCACCGCGCTGGGCGTCGCGATCGGCGCGCTGCAGGTCGCGGCGGCCGCGTTCGCCACCGCCGGCGGGCGGGCCGGGTTCGCCGGGGTGCTGCTCGGCGGGTTCGCGGCCGGCAGCCTGCTGGGCAGCCTCACCCCGCACGTGCCACCGGCGGCGTTCGGACCCCTGTCGGCGGCGATGTGCGTGGCACTCGCGCCGCTGCTGCTGCCCGCCGGCCCGTGGTGGCTGGCGGCGCTGTTCGTGCTGGCCGGGGCGCCGCTGGCACCGCTGAACGCGATCGCGTACGAGCTCACCGACCGCGCCGCGCCCGCCGGCACCGGCACCGAGGCGCGGATGTGGACGGGCACCGCGACGGCGGCGGGCACCGCGCTCGGCAGCGCCCTGGCCGGTGCCGCCGTCGACGGGGCCGCCGCCGACGGGGTGGCCGCCGACGGGGTGGCCGCGCGGGCGGCGGTGCTGGTCGCGCTGGGCGGGGCGGCGGCGGCCGCGGCGGTCACGCTGCTGAGCCGCCGGGCGATCGGATCCGCGGCGGCCGCGCCGCTGCCGACCGTGTGAGGGCCACCGCCACCGGCGTCCGGCGGTGGGCGTTCGCGTAGCCGCTCTCCGTTGCGGTACTGGCTTGATTGCTCAGCGCGACGACGCTGGACTCGGTGGTTGGCGGCCGGGAGAATGGAGGGCAGCGCCTACCGGGGGGAGGCGGCACGTGCCTCGACCATACTTCTCTTTGGACGCACCGGGTTCGGGTTCGGTG
>NZ_JBFAIC010000009.1:104068-212165 GCF_040654515.1 Dactylosporangium sp. NPDC050688 | reverse complement strand
CGGTGACTGGATAACCCCGTGTACCCGATCAATCACCCGAAAAACCGCAAATCATCACACCGGCCGATCACTCGAAGCACCCGGAACCGCAGCACCCGTGATGTGCGGTGTGCTCGCCGAGGACGGCGGCGATGCAGCGCAGTTCCTCCGGCTCGTTGACGAGCGGGAGGCGCTGTCAATCGGCCGAGGCGCGGTGATCTTCACCACCGGCCAGGCGCAGGCAAGCGGTCCAATCGCGCGGCGGTTCTTTCGGTCTCAGGCGTGGCAGCCCGCCCACCGGTGTCATCCAGTCCAGTGGTGGCGAAGCCGTTGTGAGAGCAAGGCGAGCCGCTGCGGCCGCTCACTCAATCGACATCTGCCAGCGCAGGGTCAAACCGCCCGGAGTCGATGTCGGTCGGGAACATGATGCACAGTGACGTCGCCACACCTGCCGGACGTGAGATCTGCAGGCGTCCCCCGTGTGCCTCCACCCAGTCGGTGAGGCCCACGAGTTCCGTGCCGAGGGCCAGGCCGGCTCCTCCGACACCGTCGCCGCGGACCGAGACCACGAGGAACTCGCGCCCGGCCGCGAGGTCGACGGTGACGTCGACGTCGACGTTGATCGAGAAAGCGTCCGTGTCCCCGGCCGCGTTCGCAAGCACCTCGCATACGATGTCGTACGCGGCCACCTCGACGCTGCGGGGCAGCCGGCGCCCGGGACCGGGGCCGATCGTGACCGGGACGGCCGAGCGCCGTGCGAGCGCCTTGAGCGCAGGCATGAGCCCGGCCTGGGTGAGGATGGCCGGGTGGACGCCGCGTGTGATCTCTTCCAGAACCGTGAAGAGGTTTGTCAGGCCCTCGATCGTGCGGGAAAGCCGCGCCTTGAGTTCGTCGAGTTCGCCCGGCACCAGCGCCTCAGCCGCACGAAGCTCCAGGCCGAGCGACACCAGACGCTGCTGGACGACATCGTGCACGTCGTGTTCGAAGCGACGACGGCTCTCCTCGACGCCATGGACGATCCGGGCACGTGACGCGCCGCTCTCGATGTTCGCCACTGTGGTGGCCATGCCCTCGGCGAACTGTGCCAGCCGCTCCTCGGCGCCGGGTGGCGGTGGATCCCGGCCGGACCACAGCACCACCAGGTAGCCCCACATGCGGCCACCCACCGTGATCGGCGCGGCGACCGATGAGTTGTAGCCTTCGCGGCGCGCCAGGTCGGCGAAGGCACCGGGACGATCGTTGTAGCTGTCCACCCTGGCCGGGCGGAAGGCGCGCAGCACCGGCTCCGTAACGTCGCCTTCGACTTGGAATCGCCGACCCAGCCAGGTCTCGGTGCCGGGCTTGCCGTACCCGGCGAGGACGGTGACGGTGCCAGCGGACTCATAGCGCATCAGCCCGGTGGCGTCCGCGTCCAGCAGCGCGGCGGCCTCGGCGACGACCCCAGCGAGCACATCGGCCGGCGGCGCACCGGACGCGACGAGCACCGCCACCCGCCGCAGACCCGCCTGCTCCGTCGCGAGGTCGTGCAGTTCGTCGCGGCTCGTCCGTAAGGACTCGGCCATCGCCTTGTACTCGGTCGCGACTGACAGCAGGGTCTCCAGCTGGGGCACCACGCGTTCGCGGAGGCGCTGCAGGGTCGGCTCGGGCAGGTCGGCGGGGACGAGGAGAGTTCCGAGCCGCGAGCGGTGCCGCAGCGGCAACGCAACCCGGCGCTCGTCGCCTGGGACGCTGTCGAACTCGATCGCAGCGAACGGCAGCCGCAGTTCCCGCGCCAGGCGGCGCGAAACCTCCGGCAGCACCGACCGCGGATCGTCCGCGCACAGCATGAGACGGCTCAGCACGGCAAGGAAGTCGGCCTCCTGGTATGCCTCCATCAGCGGCCCCTTCGCCGACCAGACGTACTGGTGCCACACTATGCCGGTCACCGGGTGGCTACCGGGTGAGGCACTGGGTGACCAACCACCGATCGACCGACCCGACCCCGAACTATCGACGCTTCGGGAAACGCACGTCGTAACGGAGGCAGAGCGAGAAGCTGTCTCACGTGTGCGCGATCTGCCCGCCGGACTCAGCGCGGCGTGACCGAGTCCTCCGAGCACCGGCGCTGCTGGCGCAAGGCGTCCGCCGCCGGTGGCGGCGTCACATGCACGGTGTTGCCTACGACATTCCGGGCGGCTACGGACGATGCCGGTTCAGTTCGGACACGCCGCCTACTCGTGAGGTCCGTTTGCGTCCGGAGAAGGTACCAGCGTCAGGCGCAGGCCATCCCGCAGTTCCTCGATGCGGAAACGTTCCGCTCGGCCGCTGTCGGGCAGCATGGCGTCGTAGAGCTCAGCGTTGCTGATCTCGATCGTGCCGCCTGCCCGACCGATCAGCACCTTGAGGACGGCGCGCAGATTGACGTCACTGAGATACTCCACAGGGACCGCCTCTATCCGTGACGTGTCTGGCGCCAGACGGTACGCAGTGCGCCGCCGTTCACAGATACTACCCGGCTCATACCGCGGCCCGCGGGTTCCGCCGTCACCGGCACCTTCGACACACGACGGTCTGCACGCGCCGACATCTGCGCAGCACCCACCCTGATGGCCGGCACCGGAATGCTTCTCGCCACCAGTGGGACGGCCTTCGGATTCATCGGGGGGCAGGCGCACGGCAACCTGCCCATCGGATTGAGCTGCGGCCGACCGTTGCGCGTCACCGCCACGGCCTGACCCTACGGTCGGTCAGCAGCCTCGTTCTGTGTCGTCCGGCACAGCGCCCGACGGAACCTCATCGATGGGGAGGATGCCGAGGGCGAGTGCGGCGCGAATGGCGTCGCGTCGGGTGTGGACTGCCAGCTTGCGGTAGATCGACGCGACGTGGGTCTTCACGGTGTTCGGGGAGAGGTGCAGCTCGGCGGCGATTTCGTGGACGGTTCGGTGTCCGGTCAGGTGTCGTATGACCGAGTTCTCACCTGGGCTCAAGGGATCGCCGGCCGGCGGGGTGATGGCCGTCAGGGTGAGCTGGTTGGGGGTGGGGCCGAGCAGGTGGTGGTTGGCGTGGAACGGGTGCCGTAGCTGTTCGGGGTCGGCGAGGGCGATGGCCTCGCGTAGCAGGTGTGTGGCGTGCTGCGTGTTGCCGGTGGCGTTCGCCTGGTGCGCCAGGAGCAGGCGGAGCTCGACCTGATGGAACAGCGAGATGTGCGGCTCGTCGAGCAGAGGCCGCAGCAGCTGATCGACGCGGGCCTGCGGTTGCCGGGCGAGCAGGAGCTTCGCGGTGGTGATCGTGGCGGTCGACGCGGGGACGGCGGCGGCGTCGGCACGCCAGTGCCGGTGGGCGTCGTGGAGCCGGCCGGTGGTGACGAGGAGTTCGACCCGCAGCACGCGTGCGGCCCATTGCGGGACCAGCAACGCATCGGCGCCGTCGACGATCAGCCGTTCAACGGCGCCCAATGCGGCGGCATCGTCGTGTTGTTGCTGGCAGAGCAGCGCGGCCTGGAACTGTTGGGCGGCGACGAGCGCAGGGACCGACTGCCACAGTTGGACCGCGAGCGCGTCGAGATGCTGTACGGCCGCGTCGGGTGTGCCACGTTGGACGGCCACCTCGGCAAGAACCAGCCGCGCCCAGCCGTCGTCGTGGGAACCCACGAGGCCGTTCGCGCGAACGTCCTCGCCGAGGGCGTCGGCATGCCGGACCGCGTCGCGCAGCCGGCCGGTCATACGGGCGATGACGGCGTGCAGGCGCAGTATTGTATGGCGCTGCAACGGACTGCGGCCGGTCGCTGCCGCGTCGGAGATCAGCGCGGCTTGCGCCGCTGCGTGAGCCCCGCTTCGTAAGGCACGCCAGATGGGTTGGGCCGAGGGCTGGATCACATCAGCGGGCCCCGCCGCGTCCCACCGGAAGGTGGCCGCCGAGTGCCGGACCGTGGACGGCGGGGCCGCGGTGTTGTCGCTGACGCCGCGGTGCACGGCGAAGGCGTGGGCGAGTGGTGCATCGTTGGCGAGCGACGCCCAGGGACCCGGCGCCGCCGCGGTGACAGCGGCCTGCGGCGTGCCCTCACGGATCTGCATGCCGTGTTGCTGCACGATCCTGATGGCCGACGACCGGTCGGCCGCGGCCAGCGCGTGGCGCAGCCCTTCGGCGGGCTGGGCGTGTGCGGCGTACCAGTCGGCGGCGGTGGCATGCAGGTGACGCGCGTGGGCGGGGTCGTCCTCGCCGAGTGTGGTGTAGAGGGCGGTGCGCCAGAGCCGGTGGTAGCGGTACCAGGCGGACGCGTCGTCAAGGCGGGTGGCGAACATATCGTCGCGGGCAAGGTCGGCCAGGACATCGGCGGCGTCGGCGCGGCCGGTGAGCGCGGCGAACAGGTCCGGGCAGACGGATTCGACCACGCTGGCGTCGCGCACAGCTTGGCGGAGCTCGGCCGGATACCGGCCCAACACATCCCGCATCACATATTCCGACAGCCCCGCGCCGGTGCGCAGCAGTTGCTCCAGGACGCCTTCCGGCTCATGCGGTTGCTCGCTCAGCGCCGCGATCGCGACCACGAGACCCGCAGCCCACCCATCGGTGATGGCATACAGGCGTCTGCTGACGGCCGCCGGCAGGTCAAGCCCTCGCTGAACGCAGAGGGCGGCCGTTTCGGCGGCGGTGAAGGCCAGGTCACGCCCACGGAGCGCGCTGACCCGGTGGTCCAGATGCTGCGAGGAGTCGTCCAGTGGGGCGTGCCTGCCCAGCAGCACGACGTGCAGGCGGTCCTCACCGGCGGCAAGCCGCCGTACCTCGGTCAGGAAGCCGGTGCCGACGACCCGCTCGGTGCCGTCCAGCACCACGATCACCGAGCCGCCAGCGTGTTCAGGGATGTCTTCCTGCAGCGCCTGGGCCAGTTCGGCCGTGTTGACCGGCCACGACGGCCACCACGAAGGTGACCGCAGCGGTGCCTGCCACCATCGGGCGGTGTTGGACGCGGCGAGGTCCACCAACACCGAGCGGTGCTCCGCGCCGACCGCCTCGATCCAGCCCACGACGAGGTCGGTCTTGCCCGCACCAGCCGGAGCGTAGACCGTCGTGATCGACTTTCCGCCCGGCGCGGCCAATGCGGCGTGCAGCCGGGCCCGGCGAAGATGACGTGACCGTGACGCGTTTGCCGCGGCGGCCCGACCACCGACGGCGGTCGCAGGTAATGACACATAACCGGCCATCATGACCCTCTGGGTGATGTCGAATCCGTGACTTACGGAATTCGCCACCGGGGTCCGAGGTGACATCCGACGATATCGCAACCCGGTCGGCCGTTCCAGCCCAGCCGGCAAAGCGGCCGCGCAGGCCCTGCCACGCAGGCTGGATGACGGTGCGGCTCGACCGTGACAGCTTCAGGCGTTGCAGTTCGCGCGGCTGTGCCCTGCGGGCGTCCGATGCGAGGACCGGCGCGCGGGCAGGCTTCGATCAGGGTGCTGCCGCGGTGCGTCAGGTAGTGGTGAGGTCAGGAAGACTGCCCAGGTCGGTGACCACGAGGTAGGCGACGTCGCTGAGCCGCCGGTTGGTCCGCCGGGCGTAGGCCCGGAGCAACTCGAACGCGGCGTCGACGGAGATGCGGTGCGCCTGCGCGACGGCACCTTTGGCCTGCTCGATGACGATTCGGCTGTTCAATGCCCCTTGGAGTTGTTCGGTGAGGATCTCGCCGCGGTGGATCGTCCGTTCCTGCAGCAGGCCGATTGCGGCGACGTCGGCCAGTGCCTGCACGATCTGTACGTCGGTGCCGTCGAGGCCGGTGCTGCCGGTGCTGCCGGTGCCGAAGACGCCCATCGCGCCGATGACGTCGTTGCGCAGCCGCAGCGGGAACGCGTGTACGGAGCGGAACCCGGCGGCCGTGGCGTAGGGCGCGAACCTCGGCCAGCGGGGCCCGGCGACGCTGAGATCGGCGTTGACGACCGGCTCGGCGGCGCGGAACGCGTCCAGGCAGGGGCCGTCCTGCCACTGCAGTTGGAAGAGATCCAGCAGCTTGGTTGTCTCGTCAGAGGCGGCCATGAACCGCAGCCGGCTCTGCTCATCGGCCAGCAGCAGACCCACCGTGGCGGTGTCGATGAGCCCGGCGACGCGGTCGGCGAGCATCTGCATGAACTCGATCAGGTCGAACTCGTCGACGAGGGTGTCGGCAACCTCGACGAAGATCCGCGCCAGGCGTTGCTCGGATACGGTGGTCATGACGGCGTCCCGGCCTTCCTACGATCGTCGTCGCGGTGGTCATGCGTGGTCGGTGTCGAACCGCAGGCGGCGGGCGACGATGTCCGTGGCCACCTTGCCCAACGGCCGATTCTTGGCGTAGGCGTAGGCCCGCATCCACACCAGGGCATCGCCGAGGGGGATGCCCACTGGATCATGACCATGCCCTGGGCCTGGAACAGCTCGGCGCGGTGCTCGAACATCTCGTCGAACTCGCCGGCGCCGGCCCACTCCTGACCGTCCAGCAGCGTCACCACCATCAGGTCGGCGAACGTGAACGCCTGACCCAGCTCCGCTCGGGACAACGAGCCGGGGCGGGCGCGGAACACGTCCAGGACGCCGAGGCGGGCCGCACCGATCTGCAACGGAAACGCGAACACTGCCCGGACCCCGGCGTCCCGGCCCGCGGGCGTGTACATCGGCCATCGACTCGTCGCTTCACCTGCCAGATCGCTCACCAGAACCGGCCGGCCGGACGCGAAGGCGTCGATGCAAGGGCCTTCGCCGAGGGTGAACTGCAGCTCCTCGATCCGCGCGGTACGCGGGTCCGAGGCTACGGCCATGCCGTGCACGCCGTCGCCGGTCATCACGCTCACCCCGGATCCCGAGGCGGACAGCGCCTGCACGACGTCGACGCAGACGCGGCTCCAACAGCTCAACCACGCTGGTCGGCGTGCGTGACAGCCTGGCGTCGCAGATGAGGCGTGGCGCCTGACGTATGAGCATTGACTGCGCCGATCACGGTGGCCCAGGGCAACGGCTTACAACGTCGGGCGACGTGTCGGTAGTGCGTGCGCATCCGCCGCACCCTTCCGCAGACCGGCACTGCCGGCGTCAAGGCAGTCAGGCGTCGAGGCCGACGTCGTGTCGCTGACGCTACTCCCTGCTATGCGCCGAGACAATGCGGGCAGCGCAGGCCGGCGACATGGCCGCGGGCCGGGGCCATCAGCTGCCCGGCGCCGCGCCCCAGTGCCCGAGCAGCCGCGGCTTGACCCGCTCCGGGGCGAGCGGCTCACGCAGCAGCGGGTTGCCCATCAGGTAGATCTGCGGCTGGACAGGAAACCACTCCACCACGTCACTCAGGGCACGTATCAGGAGCATCCCGCGGTCACCCGCGCCGAGACCATCGAGCGGCCCGCAGCCCTGTCCCGGCTCAGGTGCCACGACGCCGGAACCGGTAGATCCATCCGGTCGCCGGGTGCCTCAACGGTCATGACCGGCGCCCGCGGAGCGTGCGAGCAGCGTGTCCAACTCCATCTGGATCTGCCGATCAAACATCGCCCGCAGATCCATCGGCTGTTCGTCCTCCAACGCTACGGCCATACGGGCGGCCCAACGGTCCCCGGCGCGCCTGGCGGCAATGGCGTAGATCCACCCGACGGCGTCGGTCTCACGCTCGGGGGAGCGCCCGGCCAGCCGCCAGACCTCGATGAATGTGGCGTTGGTGACGGCAGCGACGTCGGCCGGCCCGAGCGGCACCGTGGCTACGTGCGTGGCCAATCCCGGGCGCAGTTGCGCGTGCAGCCTGGCGAACGCGGCCCGATCTGCGCGCGCGATCCGGATCATGAGGGCGGCCAGCCCGTTGGTGTTGACAGGGTTGACATGTCGAGGCTGAGCGCGATATGTCCGGAATGTCACGACGACTCCCTCGGTTCGAGACGTGACCGCCTCGCCACCGGGGTCTGGGGCGGCTGCCGTGTGCGATCGTCACGCTACTCGGTCAGTTCGATCCGTGCAGCACTTCGAAGTCGGGCATCGCGAATCACGCGACCAGCGGCCATGCGGTCCGGACCGAAGAGACGACGCCAAGGATCGCCTGGGTGGCGGTGGGTCGATGGTGCCTCCTCATCGCCTGAGCGTGACCGGCCGTGGCGGCTCGGGGACCGCGCCGGACGGGTTCCCGATGCCGGACCGCAGCTCGTGCAAGGAGCGTCGCAGCAGCCGGGACACGTGCATCTGCGAGATGCCCAGCTCGCCGGCGATGGACGCCTGGGTCATCTCGTCGGTGAACCGCATGGCCAGGATGCGCTGCTCACGGACCGGCAGCGTTGCGACCAGCCGGCCGAGCAGTCCGTGCGAAAGGCGCTCGTCGACGGCGGCGAGCCGCGGGTCGGTGGCGCCGACCACGTCGAGCAGGCCGGCACCGTCGTCGGTCAGGCCGGTGTCGAGCGAGCTGAGGCGGTACACGTCCCTGGCGCCGATCGCGACGGCCAGCCGGCCCGCCTCGACATGCAGATGTGCGGCGAGTTCGGCGGGCGTGGGGGTGCGGCCGTGCAGCTGCTCGAGATCGCCGGTGGCGGTCCGCAGGTGCATGGTGAGCTCCTGGACGGCGCGCGGCACCCGCATGGCCCATCCGGCGTCGCGGAAGTGGCGTTTGAGCGCGCCGGTGATCGTGGGCACGGCGTATGCGACGAAGGATGCGCCCCGCGACGAGTCGTAGCCGTCGACGGCCTTGACCAGTGCCAGTGCGGCGACCTGCGCGAGGTCTTCGAGGCGTTCGCCGCGTCCGGCGTACCGCCGCGCCAGCCGGTTGGACATCGGCAGCATGCCGAGAATCGCCTGCGTCCGCAGTGTCGAGCGGAGCGGGTCGCCGGCCGGCAACCAGTCCCGGGCGTGCAGCAGCTGCTGCACGCTGGCCGAGGCGCCCGGCACCTTGCCCGCCCGGGGTCGTCCGGCGGTCGCGATGGCGATCGGTGTCGATGGCATGGAAAGACCCCTGTCGGTGGGCGCACGTCCATCCCGGATGGACCGCCGGCCGCCGAGGTCCGGAGCAGCAACACCCACCCTACGCCGGTTGGCGTCGGAGACACCCGATCCCGGAGGCCACCATGTAGCCTGCCCCGCCGGGGTGCCACGGCCGGCGACGCACCGGCGGGCGGCTACCCTACGGGGCCGTGCACGACGGACACGGCCCGCGCGGCGCGCATCCGGGACCGGGTGACCTCCGCCTCGGCCTCCGCTCGGTCGGCCCAGACGCCGTGTTCGGTGTCGATGGTCTTGTCCGGCTCGAGATTCTCGTAGATCTCGAAGAAGTGCTGGATCTCCAGCTTGTGGAACGGGTCCAGGTCCGAGAGGTCCTGCAGGTAGGCAAGGCGCAGATCGGCGGTGGGGACGCAGAGCACCTTCGGGTCCTCGCCCTTGGCGTCGCGCATCCGGAACATGCCGAACGCCCGGCAGCGGATCTGGCACCCCGGGAATGTTGCCTCACGCACCAGCACGAGCGCGTCGAGCGGGTCGGTGTCCTCACCGAGGGTGTCCTCGATGAAGCCGTAGTCCTCCGGATACTGCGTGGCGGTGAACAGGGTGCGGTCCAACCGGATCCGGCCGGTGGGCCGGTCGACCTCGTACTTGTTGCGGGTGCCCTTGGGGCTTTCGATGGTCACGTCGAATTCCATGTGTGCCACGTCTCCCCGCTCACCGCGGTGCGGTCGGGGGCTCCTCGGCGCGGCTCGCCACATCGGGCGCGGCGGGGACTCTGGACTTCGCGGTGGTCATGGCTGCCTTCATGGTGCGGCTGAGCCTGGCGGCCGCCCGGGACCGGGCGGCACGTCCCCACGGTACGCCTGATCGGCGGCGAGCGCCGCGCCGCCGGCCGGGGCGGCGCAGGGCATCGTCGCCGGCCGGGCGCCGTCGCCGGGCGCTGCCGTGACGCCGCGGGTCAGCCCTGCCGGTGGGCGTGCTGGAGGGTGGCCAGTAGGGCCAGGGTGGACTCGGCGCCCTGGTTGGCGTTGTACCCGCCGGCGGTGAGCCCGTCGTAGCCCCCGCCGGTGTCCGGATCGCGGAGGCTGACGCCGCCGTCGTTGTCCCCCAGGAACCAGTCGACGGCGCAGACGAGTCCGGCCTTCCACCGTGCGTCGCCGGTGACGTCGAGGGCGCGCGCGCATGCCTCGGCGATGGCGGCCGCCTCGATCGGTTGCTGGTCGAACGCGGGTGGCCGCTCGCCGGGCCGCCGACCGCCGACCGGCGTGCAGGACAGGTGCCCGTCGAACGTCTCCTGGTCCAGCAGCCAGTCCAGCATGTGCAGCCCGTCGGCGAGCACGGCCGGGCGCCCGAGGTGCTGACCGGCCGCGATCACGGCATCCGCGAGCAGCGCGTTGGCGTAGGTCAGCCCGGGCTCGGGCCACGGCCAGCCCGGGTCGGCGCGGATCGGGCCGATCGTCGCCGCGGCGTCGTTGAGCAGCCACCGCGCGCCGGTGTGATCGGGGCGCACCGACAGGATCTCGGCGGCGCCGAGCGCGGCGTACGCCATCGACCGGGACCAGCGGGACCGGCACCGCGTGGCGAGTTCGAAGCACGCCATCGCGGTCTCCCGCACGGCTCGCCGGGGGCTGCGCGCGGCAGCGGTGCCGGCCCCCCACATCGCGCGTCCCCACCAGTCGCCGGTGCTGGGCTCGTCCAGCCAGCGCCGGTCGTACCCGAGCCGGTTGTGGAACGTCCCGTGCGAGGACTGGGCACGCACGATGAAGGCGAGGTAGATCTCCGCCTGGCGCAGCAGCCGCTCGGACGGGTCCGGCTCCCGGCAGATCACCACCAGGCCGCGCGCCACGTCGTCGACGCAGTAGCCGTGGCGGTGCCGGGGCTCGGCGTGGTCGGCGTGCTCGAGCAGCCCGACGTCGTCGCTGAGCCGCAGTAGGTGGTCGAAGGAGAGCGGCGGGTACCGGCCGGTCACAGCGACACCGGCGTCCGGCTCAGCAGTGTCGCCGCCAGCGCGCGGTAGCACTCGGCGACGGTGCTCCAGCCGCTGTGCTGAGCGATGCGGCTGGCCTCGTCGTGCATGCCGGCGACGAGGGCGGGTTCGGTGAGCACTCGCTTGAGGGCGGCGCCGATCGCCGGGCCGTCCCGATGCGGCACCAGCATGCCGGCGCCGCCGCCGAGCGCCTCCACGGCGTGGGGAAAGGTGGTGGCGATGACGGGCTTGTGCGCTGCCAGCGCCTCGACGAGCACACCCGAGGTGGCCTGGTCCGGCGAGTCGTACGGCAGCAGCACCACGTCGGCGCGCTCGATCAGCCGGTCGAGGCGGTGCTGCTCGAGGTAGGCGCGCTCGAATGTGACGAGGCCCGCGACGCCGAGCGCCCGGACCCTCGAGTACAGCATGAGGCGGTACGCCTCGCCCTGCTCGGCGAGCACCTTGGGGTGCGTCTGGCCGGCGATCACGTACCGCGGCCGCGGCACCAGGTGGCGGACCAGCCGCAGCCCGGCGATCGCCCACTCGATTCCCTTGCCGGGGCCGAGCAGCCCCCACGTCAGGATCACCGGCTTGTCGGGCGCGCTGAGCAGCCGCATCGGCCGTCCTTCCGGCGCGCCGTGCGGGATGACGGAAACCTTGGCCGGGTCCACGTCGTACTCCGCGACCAGCCGCGTCCGGGCCGCCGCGGTCATGACGACGGCCGCGCCGGCGAGCGCGACGACCTGTTCGAGCACCGCTTTCTGGTGCACCGTGGGCCGGCCCAGCACGGTGTGCAGCACCACGATCACGGGGATCCGCAGCCGGCACAGCACGGGCAGCAGGTCCTCGCCGTCGGCGCCGCCGTAGATGCCGTACTCGTGCTGGACGATCGCGACGTCGTGGCGCTCGAGCGCGTCGACGGCCGGCCCTTCACTGTCGGTGGAGTGCAGCATCAGCTGCGCGACCACTTCGGGGCGGTCCGCCCAGGTGGGCGCCTCGACCACGCGCACGACGCCCGCGCGGTCCCCACCAGCCGGTGAGGTGAGCGCGCGCAGCAGCGACGCCGTGAACGTCGCCAGCCCGCACTGGGTCGGCGGGTACGTGCTCAGGAACCCGTAGGAGATCGTCATCGTCGAAGACCGGCCGACCTGGGACCGGTATGGACACTGCGGTCGCCGTGCGTCGTTGGCATGAAACCCACCTTTCGTGGCGGGTGCGGCGCCGGCCGGCGAGCGCAGAAGACTACCCGGCGCTGGTCATTCGATGCGAGCACCATGACGGCGACGATCCGCCGCCGACGACCCGGAGCAGAAATGAATCGAGACGGGTCAACGCTGCCGACCGTAGCACGCGGCCGTCAGAACGATCCGGTGCGCGTTTCGCTGTAGGGAGCGAGCCGCGCGCCCACCACGTGGCGGAAGTTGAGCAGCAGCGTCGAGGTCTCGTCGTCACCGAACCGCGAGACCGTCAGCGCGTGCACGGTCTCCTCGGTCATCCACGTGGTGAGATGCTCGGTCGTGAGCTCGGTGCCGTGCACCCGCAGCACAAGCTCCTTCTCCCGGCCCGCGGTCAGCAGGTACAGCAGGCAGGTCGGATGATCGATCGTCATGGCGCGCCCCTTCGACGAGTCACGATGTCGCGGACCGTCCAAAATGGACGCAGGGCCTCGGTTTGCCGAGGTCTTGGGCGGCACTGTCATCCTACGCCGCTGTGCCGCGCCGAGGGTGGTGCGCCGGTGGCTGGGCAGTGGTAGCGTCAGGCCTCTTCGATGCCACCCCGGTCCCCGGTGGCGCCGGCCCGATGACGAGGCGCCGCCGCGAGTGGACGGGAGGCTCCATGACGCACCGCACCCCGGTCGGCCGGGAGGTTCCGGCTGCGCTCGCAGCCTCGCCCTGCTGACCTTCTTCGCATCCGGGGGGAGGGCTCCCGGGCGGCACCGCGGTGCCGCCCGGGAGCTCTGGGATGTCCCCGTGCGAACGCGCGTCGATGCGCTGCAGCCGATCACCCCGGTCGGCCGCCATGGCCGTCGAAATGCCGCCGGTCAAGGAAATCGCGGTCCCTCCGGCGTACGCCGGGTCGAGGCCGCGAAACGGCTTGTGACGAGCATGTTGCCTAGGCACGGAGTACCGTCGGAGGTGCGGCCCAGGACCCCGGCGGCATCGTGTTGTCCTGTCGTCGATCTGGAAGCCGCACATCATGCTGGTTCAATCCTCTGCTGCCGGCCCGCCGCCGCGCGCCGGCAGCCAGTACGCCCAGTTGTCGCGCCGGGTGAAACAGGCCGGCCTGCTGGAGCGGCGCCCCGGCTACTACGGCGTCCGTATCGGCGTCGTCGGCTTCGCCTTCGTGGCGACGTGGGCCGTGTTCGTGCTCGTCGGTCCGTCGTGGTGGCAGCTGTGCACGGCGGTGGTGCTGGCCGTCCTGTTCACCCAGGCCGGGTTCCTCGGCCACGACGCGGGCCACCGCCAGATCTTCCGGTCCCGTCGCGCCAACGACGTGACGGGTCTGCTCCATGCGAACCTGCTGATCGGGCTGAGCTTCGGCTGGTGGGTCGACAAGCACAACCGGCATCACGCCAACCCGAACACCGAGGGGGCCGATCCGGACATCGTAGTGGCGCCGCTGGCGTTCACCGCCGGCCAGGCGCGCCCGCTGCGAGGTGCACGGGCCGCGATCGTCAGGTGGCAGGGGTACCTCTTCCTGCCGCTGCTGACGCTGGAGGCGCTGAGCCTGCACCTCAGCAGCGTGGTGGCCGTGTTCGGGCGCCGGATGAAGCGCCGCCGCACCGAGGTCGCCCTGCTGGGCCTGCACGCGGCGCTCTATCTGTCGGTGGTGTTCCTCGTGCTCAGCCCCCTGCAGGGGGTGGTGTTCATCGTGGTCCACCAGGGGCTGTTCGGCGTGTACCTGGGCAGCGCGTTCGCCCCGAACCACAAGGGCATGCCGATCCTGCCGGCCGGCAGCACCCTGGACTTCTTCCACCGTCAGGTGCTGACCTCCCGGAACGTCCGGGGCAACGCGTTCATCGACGTGGCGCTGGGCGGGCTCAACTATCAGATCGAGCATCATCTGTTCCCGAGCATGCCGCGCCCGACCCTGCGCCGGGCCCAGGTGCTCATCCGCCAGTTCTGCCGCGAGCACGGCGTGGAGTACTGCGAGACGACGCTCTGGCGGTCCTGGCGTGAGGTGCTGCGGCACCTCGACACCGTCGGAAGTGCACCCGACCCCGTCTGAGCGTCGGCGCCGAGCGGTCACATCGATGCACGTCGAGAAGAGGTACCCCATGCCGTCCGCGCCGACCTCCGCACCGCAGTCCCCCTCGGCCCGAGGCTTTCGCTCCCGGCGGTGCGCGCCGCCCGGGCCGTCCTGGACGGAGGTTGGTGGCCCCGCTCGCTCGATGCCGCGGTCGAGCTGTCAGGGCTCGTCCTGGCGTTGGACGAACGCTACGGGCACATCCGCCGGCTGATGCTGTCCAGCGCCACCTGGGACGGACGCTTCCGCCGGCTCGGGGTGGGCGGGCGGGAGACCCGGATCGGATGGTTCAGCACCGTGGATCCTGCCGTGCTCATCGCCACCACCGACAGCGGTGATCAGGTCGACCTGCTCGTCATGCCACCCCACACGCCGGAGGCCGTCGCGCACTCCGCGATGGCGACCGCCGCCGACCCGGCCAACCGCCTGCGCGGTCCGGCGGTGCTCGCCGCCGCCGGCCGCGGGTGAGCCGTCGCTGTTCATGGCCCGTTCGGCGGCGCAGTGCGATAGGGTTGAGTGTTACTCCATCCGCCGTGCCTGGTCCCGCAAACGCTTCGCTTCGAAGGACGTGACCATGACCGGACGCCGGGCAGGAAGCCGCCGCCGGGATGCTGCGCCCGGATTCGCGCGGGGTGCCCCCCGTGGCTGAGGTGCTGGAGCGGATCTGCGTCGACACCACCCAGGCGCTGGCGGCCTCCGGTGCCGGCCTCAGTGTGATCCTCGCCAGCGGTCTGCACGGTATGTCGGTGGCCTCGGACACCGCCGCCGCGCGGGTCGAAGAGCTGCAGTTCACGTTCGGGGAAGGCCCGTGTATCGACGCCTTCGCGACCGGCCGGCCGGTCCTCGTCTCCGACGTCGCAGAGCAGGCGACAGGCCGATGGCCGGTCTACGCCCCCGCGGTGCGGCAGCTGGGCGTGTGCGCGGTGTTCGCGTTCCCGCTGCAGGTGGGCGCGGCGCGGCTCGGCGTCCTCGACGTGTTCCGGGACCGTCCGGGTCCGTTGTCCCGCGCCGAGCTGGGTCAGGCCTTCATGCTCGCCGAGCAGGCGGTGCTGGCGCTGCTGGACGGCCAGGAACGGGACGGGAGCCACGGGCAGGCGACGCCCGGGTGGAGCGATGTGTTCGAGCGCCGGGCCGAGCTGTTCCAGGCGCAGGGCATGGTCATGGTCCAGCTGGGAATCCCACTTACGGACGCCCTTACCCGCATCCGGGCTCACGCCTACGCCACGAGCCGGTCAGTGCGCGAGGTGGCCGCGGACATCGTCGCGCGCCGCCTCCGCTTCGACACCGACGACACATGATTACCGCCGCGACGAAACACGGAAGGGCCGGGAAGCTGTCATGACCACCGTATCCGAGCAACGCCTGGCGGAGATCTTCGTCGAGGTCGCAGACACCCTGGTCGACGAGTTCGACGTCATCGACTTCATGCAGATGCTGGCCCATCGCACCGCCGCGCTCGTCGGCGGCGCGACGGTGGGCCTGCTACTGGCCGACGAGCGCGGCCTGCTGCAGTTCATGGCCGCCTCCGACGAGACGACGCGGCTGCTGGAGCTGTTCCAGCTGCAGTGGCAGGACGGCCCGTGCCTGGACGCGTTCCGCACCGGCGAGCCGGTCGTCAACGCCAACCTGGCCTCGGCCGACGACCGGTGGCCGCAGTTCGGCCCGTATGCCAGCGCCGGGGGCTTCCGTTCCGTGCACGCGTTTCCGCTGCGCCTGCGCAATGACGTGATCGGCGCGATGGGGATCTTCGGCACCCGCTCGGCAACGCTCGACGAATCCGACGTGAGGATCGTGCAGGCGCTGGCCGACGTCGCCGCGATCGGCCTGCTGCAGGAGCGGACCATCCACCGCAGCGAGGTCCTCACAGAGCAGCTGCAGGGCGCGTTGAACAGCCGGATCGTCATCGAGCAGGCCAAGGGAGCCGTCGCGCAGGCACGCGGGGTGTCCGTCGATGACGCCTTCCAGCTGCTACGGGCCCACGCCCGGCGCACGAACCTGCGTCTCATCGACGTCGCCCGAAGCGTCGTCACCGACATGCGCAGCCTGCACGAGTTGAGAGGCGGCTGACTCCGCCGCCCGTTCGGCACCCCCGGAAAACCTCCGGCGACCTCGGCACGAGGCCGCCGTTTGCCGTGCCTCGCTACGGGGTATGCCGCGCCCTGATCGGCTGCGGCGGCGATGACTCCGCCCGGCCGGACTGGGCCGCCCGGACACCGCGGCACACCTTCGGCGCCCATCCCTCGGGCGATCCCACCACCGCGCCTGGAGGCGCCGTGGCGCTGCCGAGCCCCGAGCACACCGCCGCTGCGGACGTGCGCCGCTGAGCGCACCGCCGTCCGTCGGTGCGCGATGTGCACGGCTGCTGCGCGGACAGATGACATCCCGGCATCGTGCTGGTCACCGGGCTGCTCGTGGCCGGGGCGGCCGCATGCTCCTCGTCCAGACCGGTTGGCGACGTACTGTTGAGCGCAGGGTGCCGCGTCGTGCGTGTTCACGCGACGGCCGTACATCTTTTCTGCCATTCCATCCATATCGACGAGGCGGGCCCGGTACGCCGAGACCTTGTCGTGCTGCGTCGGGTGGTGCCGCCCATGCGAAAGGCCCTCAACACCCCCGCTACGCCGGATCGGAGGCGCGAATATGAGTGAGACCCAGCGACCGGCGTCGTTGTCGGCCCGGGATGTGTTGTACGAGGCGGCGCGTGTCGCCTGCCTGGCCCCGTCGATCGCGAACTCCCAGCCGTGGCGCTGGCGTATCCGCGGCGACACTCTCGAACTGCACGCGGACCGCGCGCGCCAGTTGACCGACGCCGACCCGCAGGGCCGGTCGATGATCATCAGCTGCGGTGCGGTCCTGCATCATGCCACCGTTGTGCTCGCCGTCCTCGGCGCCGCCGCCACAGCCGAACGGATCAACGATCCGGCCGATCCGGACCTGCTCGCCAGACTGACGCTGACCGGGCCCCACCAGGTGACAGCCGAAGACATGCGCCTACACCATGCCTTGCGCACACGTTGCACCGATCAGCGCCCGTTCCTGGGCATCGGGCCGCTACCGGACGAGGTGATCGACCTGCTGCGCCACGCCGCCGAACCGTTCGAGGTCAGCACGCACGCACTCGACCCGTCACAGGCGGACCTCCTCACCCTCGCCGCACGGTCAACGGCCGGGCGCCACGTCGCCGGCTATCAGGACGAGATGCCAATCTGGACGACCCGCCCGGACGTAACGATCCGCGACGATGTGCCGAAGGCGGGGGCCGCACCGGTAGGCGACGACGCGCCCGGCGCGTCCCCGGGCCTGACCCCCGGGCCTGGGGACGACCGGTATACGACCTACCTCGCGTTCACGACCACACACGACACCAGGGCGGACTGGCTGCGCACGGGCGAAGCGCTCAGCGCGGTCCTGCTCACCGCCACGACCATCGGGCTGGCGTCGTCGGTGATGAGCGATGTGGTGGAGGCTCCGGATGTGCGGGCGACCCTGCGTGAGGTGGTCGCACCGGCCGAGTATCCACAGCTGACCGTCCGGCTCGGGGTGAACGAGAGCGCCCCGGCGGCACCGCTGACACCGCGCCTCCCATACGACGAGGTCATCGAGGTCGTAGCGACGAGATAACCAACGCCGGACCCCTTCCCCCTGGCTAGCAGACCGAAGTGATCTTCGGACGTCCTGATTCCCAGCAGGTGCAGGAGTCATCACATTGAGTGACAACATCGATGAGTGGTCAGGCCAGGCCGTCGACCGCGCGGTTGGGCGTCGAGATGGCGTTGTGTTCCTGATGCGATCGGACGTAGCGCAACCGTCGAGCACAACCTGCACCAAACCAGCACGGACGCCCCGGCGCTCGCGAGTCCGGCGGTGCCGGTTTTGCCCGGGTGACGGGGGTAGGGACGCATGTATCGGGGAGCGGTTGGTGCTCCAGCCCGGTGCCCAGTGCTGGCCCGGGACCCGGCCGGTGGTGCCGGCGTGGTCGTACAGCAGATGCCGGTGCGGATCGAGGACGACGGGCAGCTGGGCGGACTGACCCCGCAACCCCGGCCAGGCAACGCCAGCCGGCCAGCGGAAAGGACCGACGTCACATGGAAACGATCACGTCTGAGGTACTCATCGCGCGCCTCGCCGACTGGGGTGTGGACACGGTGTTCGGCATTCCCGGCGACGGCATCAACGGGATCATGGAAGGGCTGCGGCGCAACGCTGACCGGGTGCGCTTCGTCCTGGTGCACCACGAGGAGGCGGCGGCGTTCATGGCCACGGCGTACGCCAAAGCTACCGGGAGGATCGGCGTCTGCCTCGCCACGTCGGGGCCGGGCGGGATCCACCTGGCCAACGGGTTGTACGACGCCAAGCTCGACCACGCGCCGGTGCTGGCGATCACCGGGATGCAGGAGACGTCGGTACTGGGTACCGGCTATCAGCAGGAGGTGGACCTGACCCAGCTGTACGAGAACGTCAGCGTCTACAACCAGCTCGTGGTCAACCCGCAGCAGCTGCCGGCGCTGGTCGACCTCGCGATCCGGCACGCGTACGCCCGGCGCGGGGTGGCGCACCTGTGCGTGCCGAACGACATCCAGGTCGCCCCGGCCGGTGCCGACCCGTACCAGCATGTCGCGCCGGCCAGCTCGCCGGCCGTCGCCGCGGTGTACCTGTCCCCGCCGGTCCGCCCGCGCGACGAGGACGTGGCCCGGGCGGCGGAGGTGCTCGCCGCGTCGCGGAAGGCGGCCATCCTCGTCGGGGTCGGCGCGCGGGGGGCGGGTGCGCTGGTCGAGCGGCTGGCCGAGACGATCGGCGCCCCGGTGGTCAAGACGCTGCCGGGCAAGATGGTGCTCGCCGACGACTCGCCGTACACCACCGGCGGGATCGGGCTGCTCGGCACCGCGCCCAGCGAGGAGCTGATGGGCGACATCGACACGCTGGTGATGCTGGGCACCAACTTCCCGTACACCAAGCACCTGCCGGAGGCGGGGACGGTCAAGGTCGTCCAGGTCGAGATCGAGGAGACCCGGGCGGGCGTGCGCCTGCCGACCGACGTGCCGCTCGTCGGCGACGTGGCCGCGACGCTGGAGGCGTTGCTGCCCCGTCTGCAGCGGCGCACCGACCGGTCGCACCTGGAGAAGTACCAGGCGCAGATGCGCGACTGGAACGCGAAGATGCGGGCGCTGGAGAACGGCGAGCGGGACCCGATCGCCCCGCAGTACCTCGCCTGCTGCCTTGACGACATGGCGCACGAGGACGCGGTGCTGTGCTGTGACTCCGGCACGATCGCCACCTGGGCGGCGCGGCACTGGAGCATCCGTGGCGGCCGCGAGTTCTACCTGTCGGGCAACCTCGCCACCATGGCGCCCGGCCTGCCGTACTCGATCGCCATCCAGCACGCGTACCCGGGCCGCCAGGTCATCGCCTACCAGGGCGACGGTGGCTTCGCGATGCTCATGGCCGAGTTCCACACCGCATGCCGGTACAGGTTGCCGATCAAGGTGGTGATCAACAACAACAACGCCCTCGGGCAGATCCTGTGGGAGCAGATGGTGCTCGGCTTCCCGGAGCACGGCGTGCGCTTCGGCGACCCGCATCCGGACTTCGCCGCCTGGGCACGCGGCTGCGGTGGCTTCGGCGCGCGCGTGGAGAAGTCCGGCGACCTGGGCCCAACGCTGGTGGAGGCGTTCACCCACGCGGGACCGGCGCTGGTGGACGTGGCCGTGGACCCGGACGAGCCGCCGATGCCTGGCAAGGTCAGCTACGAGCAGGCGAAGAAGTTCGCCCAGTCCTTCCTGCACGGCCAGCCGCACAAGGCGTCGATCGCCACGACCCTGTTCAAGGACAAGATCCAGCAGCTCTAGGAGGACTGATGACGACCCTCCTGCCCAATCCCCGGGTCCGTGCCGCCCGTGCCGGCGGCGGTGTCCCCGTCGACGCCGGCGAGCTGACGAGCGCCCTGCGTGGCCGCGTCCGGGGCAATGTCCGGTTCGACGACGGCACCCGGGCCCTCTACGCCACCGACGCCTCCAACTACCGGCAGGTGCCGATCGGGGTGGTGCTGCCGCGCACCCTCGACGACGTGGTCGCCACCGTGGCCACCTGCCGGGAGTACGGCGCGCCGGTGCTCTCCCGCGGCGGCGGCACCAGCCTGGCCGGCGAGTGCTGCAACGTCGCCGTGGTGCTCGACTTCTCCCGGTACCTGCACGAGGTGGAGTCGATCGACGCCGAGCGGTGCCGCGCGATCGTCCAGCCGGGCATCGTGCTGGACCGGCTCAACGCCGCCACCCGGCCGCACGGCCGGCTGGTCTTCGGGCCGAAACCGGCCACACACAGCCACTGCACGATCGGCGGGATGCTCGGCAACAACTCGTGCGGCTCGACGGCGCAGTGGAGCGGCACCACCGCCGCCAACGTCGAGCGGCTGGAGATCCTCACCTACGACGGGGTCCGGATGTGGGTCGGCGCGACGAGCGACGAGGAGTACACCCGCATCCAGGCCGCTGGCGGCCGCCCCGCCGAGATCCACCGCGCGGTGCGGGACCTGCGCGACCGGTACGCCGAGCGGATCCGGGCCTTTCCCGTGCTGCCGCGGCGCATCTCCGGGTACAACCTGCCGGCGCTGCTGCCCGAGCACGGCTGCAACCTGGCCCAGGCGCTGGTCGGCACCGAGTCCACCTGCGTGACCGTGCTGCGGGCCGAACTGCGCCTGCTGCCGGAGCCCAAGGCGCACGCACTGGTGCTGATGGCGTTTCCGGACATCGCCGCGGCCGCCGACGCGGTGCCGGTGGTCAACCGGTACTCCCCGATAGCCCTGGAGGGCCTGGACGACAAGCTCGTGCGCTACGAGGGCGAGGAGCACATGCAACCGGAGGCGCTGCGGCTGCTGCCCGAGCCGCGGCACAGCACCGGTCGCGGCGCGGCCTGGCTGATGGCCGACTTCGGCGCCGACACCGTCGCGGAGGCCACCGGCCACATCCACGACATGCTGCGCGAGCTCGGCCACGACGAGGCGAAGGTGTTCGACGACCCGAAGCACCGGGAGCAGCTGTGGGCGGTCCGCGAGGCCGGACTCGGCGCCACCGCCCGTACCCCCGGCGGGGGCCCGGACACCTGGCCCGGCTGGGAGGACTCGGCCGTCCCGCCCGAGCGGCTGGGCGACTACCTGCGCGACTTCACCGCCCTGCTGCACCGCTACGGCTACGACGCCGCCAGCCTGTACGGCCACTTCGGCGACGGCTGCCTGCACACCTCGATCCCGTTCGACCTGGTGACCGCGCGGGGCGTGCGCGACTTCCGCGCATTCGTGGAGCACGCCGCAGGCCTCGTCTCGCGCCACGGCGGCTCGTACTCCGGTGAGCACGGCGACGGCCAGGCCCGGGGCGAGCTGCTCGACCGGATGTACGGCGCGGACGTGGTCCGGGCGTTCGAGGAGTTCAAAGCGATCTTCGATCCGGACAACCGGATGAACCCCGGCAAGGTGGTGCACGCCAACCCGCTCGACGGCCAGTTGCGTCTCGGCCCCAGCTACGCCCCGGCCGAGCCGGCCACCTTCTTCCGGTACGCCGACGACGCCGGCAGCTTCGCCCGGGCCGCGCTGCGCTGCGCCGGCGTGGGTGAGTGCCGCCGGCCGGAGCCGGACAAGGGCGTCATGTGCCCCAGCTACCAGGTCACCCGCGAGGAGCGGCACTCGACCCGGGGGCGAGCCCGGCTGCTGTTCGAGATGCTGCGCGGCGAGACCGTCACCGGCGGCTGGCGGGAGGAGCCGGTCGCCGAGGCGCTCGACCTGTGCCTGGCCTGCAAGGGCTGCAAGCGCGACTGCCCGATGCACGTGGACATGGCCACCTACAAGGCCGAGTTCCTCGCCCACCACTACGCCGGGCGGGTACGGCCCCGGTCGCACTACTCGTTGGGCTGGCTGCCGATGGCGGCCCGCCTGGCGGTGCCGGTCGCGCCGCTGGTCAACGCCGCCACCCACGCACCCCTGCTCGGCGGGCTCGTCAAGCGGCTCGGCGGCATTGATCCGCGCCGCGACGTGCCGCGCTTCGCCGGGGCCAGCTTCCCCCGCTGGTTCCGGAGCCGGAAGCCGGGCGGCAGCGGCGAGCGCGGCACGGTCCTGCTGTTGCCGGACACGTTCACCACGTACCTGTCGCCAGGCATCGCCGCCTCGGCCGTCGGGGCGCTGGAGGCACTCGGCTTCCGGGTGGAGCTGCCCCGCGGACCGGTGTGCTGCGCGCTGACCTGGATCTCCACCGGCCAGCTGGGCGTCGCCCGCCGGGTGCTGCGGCGCACCACGGACGTGCTCGCGCCGTGGCTGCGGGCGGGCGTACCGGTGCTCGGGCTGGAGCCGTCGTGCACGGCGGTGTTCCGCGGCGACGCGCTGGACCTGCTCGGCCATGACCAGGACGTGCTGCGGCTGCGCAAGCAGACCCGTACCCTCGCCGAACTGCTCGTCGACGACCACGACGTCCGCCTTCCCGAGCTGCGCGCCGAGCACGGCGGCCGGCCGCACGCGATCAGCCAGACGCACTGCCACCATCACGCCGTCCTCGGGTACGACGCCGACAAGGAGCTGCAACGCCGGGCCGGGCTCGACGTCGAGCACCTGGCGTCCGGCTGCTGCGGACTGGCCGGCGACTTCGGCATGACCCCGGACCACCGGGAGGTCTCGCTCGCCGTCGGGGAGCAGGTGCTGCTGCCGGCCGTCCGGGCCGCCGCGGCCGGCACGTTGATCCTCGCCGACGGGTTCTCCTGCCGTACCCAGATCGAGGAGGCCGGCACCGGCCGGCACGCGCTGCACCTCGCGGAGGTGGTCAACGCGGCGCTGCGCGGCGTGCCGGCGGGCGAGCGGCCCGAGCGCGCACTGTCGGTGCGGCCCGAGGCGAGGGCCGTGCGGTCATGACCGTCGAGGCACCGGTCGAGGGGGTCAGCGCCGCGGTGTACCGGATCCCCACCGACGCACCCGAGGCCGACGGGACCATCGCGTGGGACTCGACGACCATGGTGGTCGTCACCGTCTCCGGCGGTGGACGGACCGGGCTGGGCGCCAGCTACACCGCGCCCGCCGCCGCTCAGCTCGTTGAGCAGACCCTCGCCCCCGTGGTCACCGGCGGGTGCGCCCTCGACGTGACCGCGGCCTACCAGACGATGCAGCGGGCCGTGCGCAACATCGGCCGGCCCGGCATCGCCGCCACCGCCATCTCCGCCGTCGACATCGCCCTGTGGGACCTCAAGGCCCGCCTCCTCGACCTGCCCCTGGCCCGGCTGCTCGGCGTCGTGCACCCCGCCGTACCCGTCTACGGCAGCGGCGGCTTCACCACCTACGACGAGCAGCAACTCGCTGCGCAGCTCGGCGGCTGGGTCCACGAGCAGGGCATCCCACGCGTCAAGATGAAGATCGGCGAATCCTGGGGCACCAACGTGACGCGGGACCTGAGCCGCATCCGCCACGCCCGGCAGCTCATCGGCCCGGCCGCGGAGCTCTACGTCGACGCCAACGGCGGGTACGCCCGCAAGCAGGCCATCCGGGTCGCACACGCCGCCGCCGAACACGACATCACCTGGTTCGAGGAGCCGGTCTCCTCCGACGACCTCGACGGACTGCGCCAGGTCCGCGACGCCGTCACCCCGGACGTGGCCGCCGGCGAGTACGGCTACCACCTGCCCTACTTCGCGAAGATGATCGGCGCCGGGGCGGTCGACTGCCTTCAGGCCGACGTCACCCGCTGCGGCGGCATCACCGAGTGGCGCAACATCGCCGCACTCGCCGCCGCCGGGGGCCTGCAGATCTCCGGCCACTGCGCCCCGCACCTGCACCTCGACGTCGCCGCGGCCACCCCCAACCTCCGCCACCTGGAATGGTTCCACGACCACGCCCGCATCGAGTCGATGCTCTTCGAGGGCGCCGCCGCACCGGACCACGGCGGCACGCTCACGCCGGACCTGTCCACCCCGGGGCACGGCCTGGTCCTCAGCCAGGCCCGCGCGCAGCCGCACCGGATCGGCTGACCGGGGTCTTTTCCGCCCTTGCCGGTCATGCCCGCCGCCGCATCTGTCGAGCAGCGGACGGGCCTGCTGCTCGAAGCCGACACCGAGGTATGTGATCAAGAAACTACGATCACTGGCTCTGATCACCGGAAGGCGTTGGCATGACCCCGCAGCAACAGACATTCACACTGGCCAGTGGCATCGAATGGGCCCGTCGCCTGGGCGTCGCCGCCCTGGCCGGCGGCATCGCCGGGCTGGTCGCCGGAGGCATCGGCGGGCGGCTGTTCATGCTTGTCCTGGCCCGCCTGAACCACCCCCGGGCAACTGGGATCATCAGCGATGACGGCTTCGTCATGGGCCAGTTCACCTTCGCCGGCACGCGCAACCTCCTGATGGTTGGCGCCGTCCTCGGCGTGATCGGCGGGCTGGTCTGGTTCGCCGTCCGGGGTCTGCGCTTCGGTCCGCCGTGGTGGCAGCGGGTCAGCCTGCCGCTCGGGGCGACCCTCGTCATCGGGAGGATGATGGTGCACAGCGACGGTGTCGACTTCGTTGTGCTCGACCCGCCGCTCGTCGCCGTTGCCCTCACGCTCAGCGTCCCGCTGCTCGCGACCATCCTCGTCACCTGGCTCGGCGACCGCTGGATCGGCAGCGACCAGACCGTCTGGCAACGGATGCCGGCGCCGGTCGCCTGGACTGCCAGGGCCGCGCTGACCCTGCTCGCCGGCGTGGCCCTGGTCGGCCTGGTCACCGACATCAGTCGCATCCTCTGACGGGAAGGACGACGGCGGTGCGGGCATCGTCGTCACGGTCGCCGGTGCGCTCGCACCGCCGCCTGCAGGCCTTCCTCGGTCGTGCGCTGGACTGAACCCGGCCGAGGCCGCCCGTGGTGTCCCAATATGCAGTGAAGCTGGAACCGTTGTTCTGCAACGGTTCCAGCTTCACCAAACCCTGCCGCCGACCTGCGGCGGCCACTGCTACCGCAGCTGTTTGACGCGCGCCGGTGACTGCGCCGCAGGCACCACCCCGGCCGGGCTCGCCGAGGAGGTGTTCCAGCTGGATGGTGCCGAAGGCGGGTACTGGTAGAAGGTGCCGACGACGTCCACGACCACGTCGCAGGAGCCGCCGGCGTTGAAGACGTTGAACTTGCCGTCTGTGCCGATCATGGTCTGCACCGCGTTGGGCACGATCGACCCGGCGGTCGGGTTGAGGTTGGACGTGTTCGGCCTCACGGCTCCGCTCGGCCAGACCGTCAGGTACGTGGCCGTGGTCGGCAGCACGGCGGTCACGTTGGTCGCCAGCGCCCGCGTGTCGGCGTTCGTGACCGAACCCGGTGCCGCGATCGACGCTGTGGCGCCCGGGCCGAGCCGCGACGGCCAGCCCAGCCCGTCGCGGGTGTCCGCGATCCGGGTCGGCACGCTCGGCGAGAACCGCAGCCCGTCGGGCAGCCAGCCGTCGTCGTAGAACCCGACGATGTCGACGATGATGTGCGCGCCGGCGCTGGTGTACACGCCGATCGACGGCAACTCGTTGGCGCTGCCGCACTCGCTGCAACCGGTCGTCGGCACCACGGCGAAGTTCGGCACCGTGGCCTTCGGCGTGTAGTTCAGCGTCGACGTGTCGGGCAGGCTTCCCGGCCACCCGTTCCAGGCGGTCAGGTAGCCGCCCCCGATCGTGTCGGTGGCGGTGACGTTGACCGCGAACGCGCGGACGTGCGGGTTGATGGTGGTGTTCCAGGAGGCGACAGCGTTGACGTAGTAGCCGCCCGGGACCCGGCCGACCCCCCAGTCCCGGGTGTCGGTGAGGCGGACCGGCTGCGCCAGCGGGTAGTACCTTCCGCAGCCCACGCAAATGGGGCCCGGGCTCGTGTCGCGACCCTTCGAGTAGTAGCCGTACACGTCCGCGATGAGGTGCACCGGACCGCCGGCGTTGTAGAAGTCCACCCTGCCGTTGGCACCGAGCTGCACGGTGACCGAGTTCGCCCCGGTCCAGCCCTTGGTGTAGTTGAGCGAGGACGCGGTCGGGCGGGCCACGCCCGTCGGGTACACCGTGACGTACCCGCCGGCGGCGGCCTCGGTGGCGGTCACGTTGAGCACCACGGCCGAGGCGTCCGAGGGCATGACGATCTGCAGGCTCACCACGTTGTTCGGGCCGACCGTGCCCTTGCGCACCCCCGTGCCCGAGCGGGTGTCCATGACGCGGGAGGGCGGCAGCGGGGTGTAGGTGCCGCGGTGATCGTTGAACCCGTTGACGCTCAGGCTGAGCTGGGTCGAGCCGGCGAAGCTGTCGTCGGGCAGGGAGATCACCGCGCCGGCCGGCCCGTTCGTGGTCGGCCGGGCGACCGCGGTGATCGAGCAGGTCTGGCCCTTGGCCAGCGTCTTGAACGAGCAGTCGTCGTCCGTGATCTTGAAGAAGTCCGGGTTCGGGCCGGTGAGCGACGCCTTGCCGAAGGTGATCGGCAGCATGCCCGCTCCGGTCAGCGTCATCGTCTTCGGCGCCGACGTGTCGTACATGGGGACCGGGCCGAGATCGAAGTACGCCGAGGAGGGCGTGGTGTCGCGCGGATCGAAGCCGGTCAGCGACAGCAGCCAGGTGAGGCGGCCGGCCGCCGAGTCCTCGGCCAAGGTCAGCTGCGCGGTCTGCTCGCCGAGCGCCGAAACCTTCGGTGTGATGCTCAGCGTGCAGGTTTCACCGTAGGAGAGGGTCCTGCCTGAGCAGGTGTTCGCCGAGATCTGGAACGCACCCGGGTTCGCCCCGGACAGCGCCGCCGCGCCGAAGGTGGTCGGCTGCGTGCCGTTCACCGCGACGGTGAGGTCCTGCGGCGTGCCCGCCTGGCCCGCCGGCTGCGGGCCCAGCTGCGCCCGGGACTCCCAGTTGTCGGTGGCCTGGTAGCCGAGGCCGGACTGGAAGCGGATCTCTCCCTTGGCGACCCTGTCGCCCCCGCAGGGCATCGAGTAGCTCGCCGCGAAGGCGGTGAACTTCCCCGTCGCGTCGTCGTAGTCCGCCTGGGCGACGTTCAGCGTGCCGGGCGTCCCGTAGTAGTCGCAGCCCTGGCCGTCACCGCTGACATTGAGCACCGTTGTGTGCGCCAACGGGCTGAAGGCGGGCTGGGCCGGGTACGACGTCCCGGCGGTGAACCGGGTCCCGATCGGTGGCGTCACGTCCAGGAGGTGCCAGTGGCTGCCGTTGAATCCGCGCATCATCAGCGCGTAACCGTTCGGGGTCTGCTGGTAGACCTCGAGCGTGTTGCGGGACGCCTCGTAGGAGAAGCTTCCGTCGATATAGCCCCAGCCCTCGAAGTGCATCGTGAGTGCCGTGTACGGAGCCGCCGGCGCCTGGGCCGCGTGTGCGGCACCGGGCGCCACGGTGAGCGACAGCAGGAGTGTGATGGCGCAGATCATCAAGGCGCGAATTGTGCGCATGTGGTCCCCGTTGGATGTCGATCGCGCTGGAACGCCGGGCGACGGCCCGGCCCGCCAGTGAAGATAGTGATCCGCTCCAGCGGGGGCAAGGAACATCGATGCCCCCCGGACGGCCCGTATCGAGGCGGCGTCCCGCCCGGCTCCGGCGGCTGCTCGACACCCGCGAAGGCGGCGGGGCGCTGCCGGGGTTCTACTACGCCACGGTGCTCGCGGACTACGGCGCGGCGGCCAACCCGCACGTCAAAGCGCTCGCGGTGAACATCACGGCGGTCGACCCGCAGCAGGGCGGATACCTCACCGCGTGGAGCGGGGAGCACGGCCTGCCGGATTCGTCCACGCTCAACTTCAAGCCGCGCACGGTCGTGCCGAACTTCGCGATCGTCCCGGCCGCTCCGTGCACGGTCGTGCCGCAGTGCGCGGGCATCCCATCGATCGCGATCCTCAACGCGTCGGGCGGGGCCACGCACATCGTGGTCGACGTCGTCGGCTTCTACGACGACGCGACGCTCGGCGGCGGTCTGCGGTTCCACCCGCTGAACCCGACGCGGATCACCGACACCCGTGAGGGTCTCGGCGCGCCGGGCGTGCTCACCGGCGGCAGCACCACGACCATCACCGCGCCGGGGCAGGTTGCGACGGCCGGCACGGTGGCGCTGGTCGCCAACGTCACCGGGGTCGACCCGTCGAACGCGACGTACCTGACGGTGTGGCCGGCCGGGCGGCAGCGGCCGACGGCCAGCACGCTGAACCTGACGCCGCACGAGGTCCGCTCCAACGCGTCGATCGTGCTGCTCAACGGCGACAAGCGGTTCAACGTGTACAACGCGGCCTGGAACGTCCACCTCGTGCTCGACGTCGCGGGGACGCTCGATCGTTACCCGTACCCGCTGCCACCGGCCGCGGCCGGCACGACGTCGTCGGCCGCGCCGGCCATGAAGCAACCACCGACCCCGGGTGTCCCTCTCGTACGGCCCCTGCCCTGAAGTCGAGGCCCCGGCGCCGGCCGCCGGGGCCTCACCGCCGGCGTTGCTCGCCCAGCTCAGACGCTTCTGAGCTGGGCGAACTCGTTGCGGACGATGGTGTAGCAATCGCAGGCAACGCCAGCGAGGCCGCTGCGGTCGTCGATGGTGATCACGCCGCGGGTTGCACGTGGCGGCGGTGCGGCGGCGAGGGTCAGTGGTTCGACTCGTCCCAGCGGTCCAGCTCGGCGTCGATCTCGCGCTGGTCGGCGGCCCTGTCGCGTTGGTCGGCGACGCGTTCGCGGAGGTCGGCGAGGCGCTCCCGCTCGTCGGCGAGCGCGGCCCGGGCGGCGCTGTCGTGGTCCACGGAGCCGATGCTACGACGCAGACGGGCCGGTGTGGCGCGCTGCGTGCGCCCCGGCCCGGCTCCGGATCGCCGCTGTCCGGCGGTCGAAGTGCCCGCCGCCGTCCGGCGGTCGAAGTGCCCGGCGCCCTGCGGCGGTCGAAGTGCCCGGCGCGGCGGCGGGAGAAGGATCCCCCGCCGCCCGGCCGGACGGGGTCAGCTCACCGCCTGCCTGACCAGCGCCGCGAGCCGGGTCTCTTCGGCCGGGGTCAGCTCTTTCAGCGCGAAGGACGTCGCCCACATCGTGCCGTCGTCGAGGTTCGCCTCGTCGCTGAAGCCGAGGGTCGCGTACCGCGTCTTGAACTTCGCGGCGCTCTGGAAGAAGCACAGCACCTTGCCGTCGCGGGCGTAGGCGGGCATGCCGTACCAGAGCTTCGGGGTCAGCATGGGGGCGTTGGCCTTGATGACGGCGTGGAGGCGTTCGGCGATCACGCGTTCGGTGCCGGCCATCTCGGCGATCTTCGCGAGGACCTCCGGCTCGGTGTCGCGGCGGCCCTTCGACTTCAGCTCCTTGGCGCGCTCCTTCATCGCGCCGCGCTCTTCCTCGGTGAAGGCCTCGTGCTTGGTGGTTGCCATGACAACGGTCCTTTCGGAGTGGTCAGGACCCGGCCGGCTGGCGGGTCGGTACGTTGAGCCGGTCGAACATGTTGGTGACCGCGATGCCGAGCAGCAGCACGGCCAGCTCCTTCTGGTCGAAGTGCTTGGCGGCCAGGTCCCAGACCTGGTCCGGGACGGGGTCGGGACGGTCGGCGAGCCGGGTCACGGCCTCGGTCAGGGCGAGCACGGCCCGCTCCTCGTCGCTGAACCACGGCGTCTCCCGCCACGCGGCGACGGTGTCCACCTGCTGCGGCGTCGCGCCGTGCCGGCGGGCCCGGTGCGCGGCACCGGCCACGCCCGGGCCGCAGCCGTTGATCTGGCCGGCCCGCAGGTGGCTCAGCGCCAGCAGCCGGCCGTCCACGCCGGCGCCGGCGACGGCCCGGTTGAGCGCCGTCAGGGCGTCCATCGCCCCGGGGACGAGCATCGCCGGGTTCGGCATCCGTTCGGTCGACATCGCCTGCTCCTTGGAGGTGGGGCTCGCTGACAGGAGTCATCACAGCACCGCGGCACCCCGTACCGCGCCCGCCGTGGGACACCGTGGGACACCGGCAACACCCGTGAGCAGCCAGGGCACCGCGCCGATCCGGTGCTGCGGGGCGGGACGGGTACGGTGTTGCACGTGTCGAGCCCGCACGAACAACTGGTGGCGCAGCTCGCCCGGATCAAGGATCTGAGCGGACTCAGCCTGCGGGCGCTCGCCGCACGGGCGGGCCTGAGCAGCTCGTCGCTGTCGCGGTACCTGACCGGCCGGCTGGTGCCGCCGTGGGAGGCGGTCGTCGCGCTGTGCAAGGTCGTCGGCCGCGACCCCCGGCCGCTGCGCGCGGTGTGGGCCGAGGTGTCGAAAACCGGCGCCGCGCCCGCCCCGCGCCGCAACGACCTGCCGGCCGACCTGTTCGACTTCACCGCCCGCGAGGCGGAGTCGGCGCTGGTGGAGGAGCTGCTGCGCACCGCAGGCGCGGTCGCGGTCGACGGCATGGGCGGCGTGGGCAAGACCAGCCTCGCCGTGCACGTCGCGCACCGGCTCGCCCCCGCGTACCCGGACGGCGGGTTGTACCTGGACCTGCAGGGCTTCACACCCGGCCAGGAGCCGCTCGAGCCGCAGGCCGCGCTCGGCCGGCTGCTCGGCGCGCTGGACATCACGCACCCGCCGGCCGGCGCCGCCGAACGCGCCGCGCTGTGGCGCTCCGAGCTGTCCCGGCGGCGGGCGCTCGTGGTGCTCGACAACGCGGTCGACGCCGAGCAGGTGCGCCCGCTGCTGCCCGGCGCCGGCCGGTCCGCGGTCCTGATCACCAGCCGGCACCGCCTGGTCAGCCTCGACGGGGTGCCGCCGGTGTCGCTCGCACCGCTCGCCGACGGCGACGCGGCGCGCCTGTTCGGCCGGGCCGCCGGCCTCGCGGACACCACCGAGGACGCGGTCGGCCAGGTGCTGCGGCAGTGCGGCGGGCTGCCCCTGGCGCTGCGGATGGCCGGCGCCCGCCTCCGGCACCGGCCGGGCTGGACGGTCGCCGTCCTCGCGGAGCGGTTGCGCGACACCGCCGGCCGCTTCGACGCCGTGTTCGGCATGTCGCTGCACCAGCTCGACGCCGGCCAGCGGCGCATGTTCCGGCTGCTGGGGGTACTGCCGGGCGCCGACTTCGACGCCGGGGTGGCCGGGGCGCTCGCCGGCGTGCCCGGCGACCGGCTCGCACCGGTGCTGGACGAGCTGGTCGACGCCCACCTGCTGCAGGAGCCGTCGCCCGGGCGGTTCCGGATGCACGACCTGATCCGCCAGTACGCCGCCGACCTCGCCGCCGATGAGGAACCGCAGGCCGGTGCCGCGCTGCGCCGGGTCCTGCAGCACTACCTGGAGCAGGCGGTCGCCCACGACCGGACGCTGCCGTCGCCGCACCGCCCGCAGCCCGCGGCCGGGGACCCGGCGCGGGCGATGGCCTGGTTCGACCTCGAGTACGTCAACCTGGTCGCCTGCTTCGACGCCGCGGTACGCCTCGGTGCCGACGAGGTCGTCGCCGAGCTGCCGCAGGCCATGCGGGTCTGGTTCTTCCGCCACCGCGGCACCGACGACCAGGTCCGCATGCTGGAGGCCGCCGCGGCCGCCGCCCACCGGCTCGGCCGGGCCCGGGAGCGGGCGGCGCTGCTCGCGGACCTCGGCTTCGCCCACGCCGCCGCCGGCCGCCTCACCGGGGCGCTCGCCGCCTACGAGGCCGCCGAGCACGGCGCCCCCGGCAGCGACCCTGACGATGACCTCGCCGCCGCCCTGGCGCTGCGGATCGGGCTGGTCCGCCGCGACCTTGGCGACCTGCCCGCGGCGCAGGCGCAGCTGCGCCGGGCCCGCGACCTGTTCGAGAAGCTCGGCCGCCCCGCGGGGCAGTCCCAGGCCCTGGCCTTCGACGGCTGGGTGACGCTGCACCTCGGCCGCCGCGCCGAGGCCGCCGAGCTCGCCCGCGCGTCCGTCGCGCTGGCCGGCGGGCCGGCCCAGGTCACCGGGCTGGTCACGCTCGGGCTCGCGCTGGCCCCCGACGACCCGGCCGAGGCGCTGCGCACGCTGCACGAGGCGCTGCGGCTGGCGCAGGAGCACAACCTGCAGCACAACCAGGCGTGGTGCCACAACGCCATCGGCATCGCGCTGCGGCTCACCGGCTCACCCGAGCAGGCCCTGGAGCACCACCGGCAGGCCCTCGCCCTGCTGGAGCCGCTCGCCGAGGTGCAGCTGGAGCTCGACTGCCGGCACGCGTTCGCCGAGACCTGCCGCGCCGCGAACCGCCCTGCCGAGGCCCTGGCCCAGCTGGACCGGATCATCGACCTGGCGCGCCGGCTCGACCGCCCGCACGACGAACGCCTGGCCCGCGAGGCCCGCGACCGGCTGCCGCCGGCACCCTGATTCGCCGCGGACCTGCCACGACCGCGGCGCGCGGAGGTCGCGGTCTGCGCGCGCGACCCGGGCGGGCCGGGCCGGCCACCCGGTTCACGCCGGAACGGCGGTGGGCCCGCCGCGATGATCGCGACGGGCCCACCGGTGTGGTGCCTAGGTGTTACGCGGCGGGGTAGTCCGCGAGGTAGATCGGCACGCCGATCATGGTGGTGTCGGCCGGGTTGCCCACGCCGTTGACGACGTGGTCGATGATGCCGGCGCTCAGGTTGACCGTCATGATGTGGTGCAGCTTGACGCCCGGCGTGTTCGGGACCTCGAAGCCGTTCTCGGTGTGGATCGCCGGGTTGTTCTGGTTGAAGACGTACACGCCCGCGCCGTACAGGTTGTGCGTCTTCACCTTGTTGTTGACCTTGTACCCGGCGTAGCCCTCGACCGAGCCGTTCATCCAGTCCGCCTGCGTGGGCGGGTCGTACGGCAGCTCGTTCTGGTACAGGATCGTGGTGCCCCGCTCGCCGTTCCAGACGGTGTTGTACTTCTGGAAGTGCTCGACGAAGAGGCCGGTCGCGGTCACGTTGTCGCCGTTGATGACGGCGCCGTAGCGGCCGGTGTTGGTGACCCAGCGCTGGTTGTCGCCGTTGACGCCGCCGGTGAAGCCCTCGACGCCGTGGTCACCGCGCCACACCCAGGTGTGGTCGATGAGCACGTTGTCGCTGTTGACCTCCAGCGCGACGTCGGTCTTGCCGATGTGCGGGCCGCCGACGCGGAAGTACACGTCCGACAGCGTGGTCGGGTTCTTCGGGTCGCTGATGCCCCAGCCGTGCTCCTTGCCGACGCGCAGCAGGACCTTCGACTCCTTGAGGCCCGCGTCGATCGTGACGCCGGCGACGATGATGCCGGGGACGTCCGCGACGTCCAGCGGGGTGGAGCCGTTGACCGCGGTCAGGGTGGCGTGGCCGATGCCGAGGACCACCTGGTTGGGCCAGCGGACCTCGATGCTGCGGGCGACGTCGTACACGCCCGGGGTCAGCAGCAGGTGCTTGCCGGCCAGCAGGGCCAGGTTGATCTTCGCGATCGAGTCGCCCGGCTTGGCGACGTAGAAGTCCGACAGCGGGATGGTACGGCCGGCGGTCTGGCCGTTCGCCCACGAGACGCCGCTGGTGTTCTTCTGCGCGGACGGCACGCGGACCTGGTACTTGCCCTTGGCGTCCACGAAGAGGTACGGCTTCTCCCGGCTGACCGGGGTCTTCGCCAGCGTCGTGTACGGCGGGTCCGGGAACGCCGAGTCGTCCGGGGCGCCGACGACGCCCGAGAAGACCTGGTTCCACACGCCGTTGGACCAGGAGTCGACCTCGCTGTTGCGGGTCAGCCACTGCTGCTGCGAGCCGTTGACGATCGTGCCGGCCTTCGAGTCGGCGATGAAGCCGCCGCTGGCGTACTGCGGGCCGGCGGTGCAGTAGTCCATCAGCGACAGGTTGCCGCCGGTGACGTTGAGCCGGCGCAGCGAGACGGCCTGCGACACGGCCCAGAAGTTGGCCGAGGCGCGGCAGCCGTCCTGGTCCTTGCCGTTGACGTTGATCGACAGGTTGGACAGCGTGCGCCAGAAGTTGACCAGCGCGAGGCAGTTGCTGGTGCCGCCGTTCTCGAGGCAGCGGTTGTACACCTCGACCTTGCCGTTGATGACGACGTCGCCCGGGTTGGCGCCCAGGCCGGTGATCTCGGTGTAGTAGCCGACCTTGAACTGCAGCGGCTGCTCGGCCGTGCCGTACGTGCCGGGCTTGAAGTAGTAGGCGTACCGGGCGGTGCCCATCTCGTTGTCGACCTGCTTGGCGTAGGTCGCGTCGAGCTTGGCCTGGATCTCGCTGACCGGCGTGCTCGGGTCGAACACGGTGACGTTGGGGCCCAGGTCCTGCGACCCGCCGTGCGACGGGGTCGCGCCGGCCGCCGTCCCCATCGTCGCGGTGGCGGTCGTCGCCACCAGGCCGAGCACGAATGCTCTGCCGGCGTTGCGACGGCTGTACCACCGCCTCACGGAATGCTCGGACTGGATCGTCATACGGGTGCGTCCTCTCGATCATGCGGGCGGGTGTGAGGTACACGGGATATGAGGGGTGTAGGAGATTCGCGGGTATGCGTCGGCGCTGGCGTGAGAGCGCTCTCTCCAGGATGTTGTTTCTACCGTGTAAATCAGCCGTGCGCTACGTCCGGACGCCCCCGATTTTCTCCGGGGCAGGCGACCGGCCAGTGGAAATGCGGACGTTCGGTGCGATCCATCCGCGTCGTGCGGCAACGCTTCCGGCGTGATCGCGCGATCCCGGTACCGGATGCCGCCGTGAAAGCGCTCCAACAAACGGGTGAGGCGCAGGGTGATATCCGGGTTTCACCCGGTCCGGACCGCATAGGTCGGCACTGATGGCCGCTACCGTCGATCCATGCCTCCGGCCCTGGTCCGCCCGTACGTGAGAGTCATCGCGCACCACCAGATACCGCCCGCCGCGCACCCCGTCCGCACGCCTGCGGCGACCCGGCCCGTGCCGCCCCCGTATTTCCCGCGGCACTCCGGGACGACCGCACCGACCGCCACGGCGACCCCGAACGCCGCGGCGGTGTCCGCCGGGGTGGTGCCGCGTCCGCACCGCAGGCCGCGGCACTACCCCGCGCTGGCGTGGACGGTGCTGGTGCTGACCCTGGCCTCGACCGGCCTCGCGCTCGAGGCCGGCGACGGCGCCGCCACGTCGGCCCCGGACGGCGGGCCCGTCACCGCCGCGCAGGCCGGCCGGCTGCAGACCGCCGCCGTCCCGGCGCCGGCAGTGGCCGGGCTGGCGCCCGCCGCGCCAGCCGCACCCGTGGTCGCGGCCCCCGCTGGGACCGCTGCCGGGATCACCGCCGGTGCGGTGGTCGGCCCGGCCGGCCTGTGCCTCGAGGCCCGCGCCACCGGGGTCCAGCTGCGCCGCTGCACCGGTGCCGCCGGCCAGGCCTGGACCGCCCCGGCCGACGGCACCCTGCGCACCGCCGGCCGCTGCCTGCAGCCGGCCGCGTACCGCCTGGTCCTGGCCCGCTGCACCGGCGTCGCGGCCCAGCGGTGGGACGCCGCCCGGGGCGCGCTGGTCGCCCGCTCGTTGCGGCAGTGCCTGACCGGCCGGGGCGGCGAGGCGTACCTCGCCGCCTGCACGGGCGGTGCGAGCCAGCGCTGGCGGTTGCCGTAACCCTGCTGCGGTTGCGGCCCGTCCGGCCGCTGCTTCGCTGCAAGGGTCTTGTTCACTGCCCGCCGCCGGCGTCGTCGACGAGCCCGGCTCCGTCGACGACGGCAACCCCAGACCGGCACGCTCGCGCTGGAGCGCCGGCGCGGCATCACCATCAAGTCGGCGGTCGTGTCGTTCACCGTCGACGTCACCGTCAACCTCATCGACGTCCCGGGCCACCCCGACTTCATCGCTGAGGAGTACGGCCTCGACGTCGTGTTCCGCGACACCACCACGATCTGCATCGAGCTCCCGGCCGGCACCGGCTACTGGCCCCGGCAGAGCCACGCCCACCAGCACCGGGCACCACTTCCGCAGCCTCACATCGCTGGTCCTCATGACCGCGCTGCGGCGGGCCGGCACCGTGGTGCGCGAGCCCGTGCACTGTTTTCCTTGCCCCACAAGGGATGCGGACGGCCAGGAGCGCGCCCGGTGGGTGCCCGAGGCCGGATCCGGCCGCCCCGAGCCGGATCGTCACTAGCACGGCGAGCGTGCTCGCCACCTGTCGAAATGCCTTATTACCCAATTTGCTCCGAAAAGTACAGCACCGCCATACATTGCTAGGTGATGGCGCGTCGGCACCGGTGCTGGCGCCTCGCAACGGGGGGTTGGACGCAATGATTCACGTGAGCAAACCGCGCGACCGCCGGGCAGGGCCCAGACGCGGCCTGCTCGGCTCGGCGGCTGTTTTGACCATGACGGCGGGCTCCCTGTTGGTCGCCCAGCCGGCGTCGGCCGCAGATCTCACCGGGTACAGCGTGGCGGTGACGCCCACGCCGTTGTCGCTGAAGGTGGTGTTCACCAACACCGCGCCGGTGGGCCCAGCGGAGGACGTCGGCAGCTTCATCGCCTATGCGGACGGCCCCGACGCCGGATCGGACCCGGACTCGAGCTGCACCGTCAGCGCGGCCGGCGGGGCGGCGACCTGCTACATTCCGGACCTGGTCGCCGGCACTCTGTACACGGTGACCACCAAGGCTCGCAACCTCGCCGGCTCCGCCGACCTCGCGGCGGTGCCGAGCCCCGCCAGCAGCCCCGGCACGCCCGCCGCGCTGACGGCGCCCGGCACCGTGACCGCCACCCCGACCGGCGAGAGCGGCAAGGTCGAGGTCACCTGGGTCCCCGGCAACAACACCGGCGCCACCGTCAACAACTTCACCGCGACCGCGATGCTGGGCGCGAACGCCACTGACAAGACCTGCACCAGCACCAGCGGTTCGGTGTACAAGTGCACGGTGGAAGGCCTGACCGACGGCACGTCGTACACCTTCACGGTGGTCGCGAACGGCCCGAACTCGGCGGTGTCCGCGGCCAGCAGCCCCAGCGGCACCGCGACGCCGGGTGTGGCCCCCGCGGCCCCCACCAACGTCGTGGCCAGCACCACCGGTGCCGGCGTGCCGACCGTGTCCTGGACCCCCTCCGCCACCGAGGGTGTCACCGCCTACACGGTCGCCGCGTTCAAGAACGACGTGGCTGACCCGACCACCATCTGCGCCGTCGCCGACGCCAGCTCGACCGCGACGACGTGCACCGGCACCGTGGTCGCCGGTTCCCTGTACAAGTTCAAGGTCACCGCGACCAAGAGCGGCCTCACCTCGGCCGCCGCGGAGTCTCCCGAGATCAACCTCCTCGGCACCGCGAACCCGCCGACCAGCGTCGTGGCGGCCGGTGGCGACACCGAGGCCACGCTGACCTGGTCTGCACCCGCGTCGGGCACCATCGCCAGGTACCGGGCGAGCGCCACCGCCGGCGCCGTCACCAAGACCTGCGTCACCACCGGGCTGACCTGCACGATCACCGGCCTGACCAACGGCGTCGCCTACATCACCACGGTGGCGTCGATCAACAACAGCGGCACGCAGTCCGCCGAGACCGCCTCGGCGCCCACCACCGTGACGCCGGCCGTCGTGCCGAAGCCGGGCGCGCCGACCGTCACGCCGCCGGCGCAGGACGACATCACCGCGACGTCGGCCACCATCTCCTGGACGCCCGCCGCCCCGATCAACGGTGCCGCCGTCGTCTACTACACCGCCACGGCGACCCCGGCCGCCGCCGCGGGTGCCGGCGCCAACGCCAACGCCAACGCTGGTGCGGCCAGCGCCGGCTCGCTGAGCTGCACGGCGGTCGCCCCGGCCACCACCTGCGCGATCACCGGTCTGACCCCCGGCACCGCGTACGACGTCACGGTCGTCGCCTACGCCAGCCCGACGGTCTACAGCACCGCCGCCAGCACCACCCTCACGACCGCGGCCGCCGCTCCCGGCACCGCCGGCGCGATGCGCGGGCCGATCATCACCAACAGCGACGGCCTGGCGCAGATCTTCGCCCGTGGCGGCGACAACAACCTTTACACCAGCACCCAGGCCGCCAACGGCACCTGGAGCGCGTGGACCAACCTGAGCGGCCTCATCTTCAGCGACCCGACCGCCGTGCTCAACGCCAACGGCCGGATCACGGTCTTCGCCATCGGCGGCGACCACTCGATCTGGTACCGGCTGCAGAACAACGACGGCACGTTCGCCTGGTGGACCCGGCTCGGCACCGAGCTGTACGCCTCCGCCATCGAGGTCGCGCAGAACGCTGACGGCACCGTCGCAGTATTCACCCGCGGCACGGACAGCAACCTGTACCTGCAGGTGCAGACCGACCCGTCGGACCCGAGCCAGTGGTCCGGCTGGACCAGCCTCAGCGGTCTGATCTTCAGCGAGCCGACCGCGTTCACCCGCGCCGACGGCGTCATGGAGGTCTTCGTCGTCGGTGGTGACGGCCAGGTCTGGCACCGGGTGCAGTCCGCGCCGAACTCGGGCACCTGGTCCTGGTGGACGCACGTCTCCTGACGGCCGACCCGAGCCACAGCTAGCAACGGACGCCCCGGGGCCCTCCCCCGGGGCGTCCGCCTGTCCGGGCCCGGCATGATCTGCGGTATGCGCGTCACGACGCTGGGGGCGCTGGCCGTCGACGGGCGGCCGGTGAAGGGCGGCGGCCGGCGGCGGTCGTGGCGCGGGGGCTGCTCGACCGCGGGCGGCGCGCCCTGGAGACCGGCGACCCGGGCGCCGCGACGGCTGCCGCGGGGAAGCCCGATGCCTCGTTACGCTTGTCGCTCATGTACGTGCCGAAGCACTTCGCCGCCCCCTCCGACGCCGCCGTCCACGAGCTGCTGTCCCGGGCGGCGGCGTGCGACCTGGTCACCTGGGACGGGCAGGGGATGGTCGCGACCACGCTGCCGCTGCTGTTCGACCCGGCCGCGGGCACCCTCGTCGGCCACGTCGCCCGCAACAACACCCAGTGGCAGCACGCCGGCCGCGAGGCGCTGACGATCGTGCGCGGCCCTGACGCGTACGTCTCGCCCTCGGCGTACGCGACGAAACGCGAACACGGCCGGGTCGTGCCGACCTGGAACTACATCACCGCCCACGTCTACGGCACCCTCGTCGCCCACGACGACCCCGCGTGGAAGGAGGCCCTGGTCCGCCGCCTCACCGACCGTCACGAGGGCGACCGTGCCGCGCCGTGGTCGGTGGACGACGCGCCCCGCCCGTTCATCGAGGGCCAGCTCCGCGCCATCGTCGGCGTCGAGATCGTGGTCACCAGGATCGAGGCGAAGTGGAAGCTGAGCCAGAACCGCAGCGAGGAGGACGTCGCGGGGGTCCGCGCCGACCTGCTCGCGACCGGCGGTGACGCGGGCCGCCGGGTCGCGGAGGCGATGGGACTTTGATGTTCCCGGATCGCGGAGGGTCAGCCGATGCGTTCGACCACGTTGCCGTCGCTGTCGCGGATGAGGGTGGGGCGGACGTCGACGATCAGGCCGGGGGCCTCTGGCACGGGCGACACGCCCGCCAGCGGGACCAGGACGCCGGTCAGGTGGTCCAGCGCCTCTTCCGTCAGGACGATCTTCAGCAGGGACGGGTCGTTGCCGGTGCCGAGGGCGAAACTGCCGGATGAGAACTCGACGCTGCTGTCGGGGCCGTCGACGATGAGGGTGCGCCCGAAGCGCAGGCGGCCACGCAGGACCGCGGCGATGCGCTCGACCGCGTGGGCGCCGATGACCAGGCGGTACCCGTCGTCGTCGGGCATCCAGGCGAACTCCGCCACGGCGAGGTTGCTGGTCGACGAGCCGTCGCGGCGACGGCCGGCGGCGACCTTTTCGGCGAACGCGGGGATGTCGGTGAACGAGCCGCGGCCCAGGTCGGTGACGAACAGCGGGGCGTGTCCCGCGGCGAGGCCGAGCACCGCCTCGACGCTCCAGGTCTGGGTGGCCGCGTACTCGTCGAGGGTCAGACCGAAGATCTGCAGGAAGCGGACCTTGCCGAAGGGGGTGTCGATGACCCCGAGCTCCGGGTCCTCGACGAACGCGACGGCGCGGATCAGCGTCCGGTGCTCCAGGGCGATCGGCCCATTGAGGTCCATCTGCTGGTACGGCGCGAAACCGTTGCCGCTGCCGAAGTTGTAGCGGGCCAGGTTCTGCAGGAGATTGGCGGCCCAGACCGGCGGCTCGGCCTCGCCCGGTGCCCGGCGCACCCTGAACGTGAACTCGTAACCCCAGCCGGACCACTCCGCGTCGGGGTTCGGCGCCGAGTACAGCTCGCTCATGCCATAACTGACGATGTGCCAGTGCGGGACCGGCGACTCGCGGGCGTAGAAGCTGATGCCGTCCAGCGGGTCAGGGCCGCCCAGCGACCATTTGACCAGCGTGGCGTAGTGCTTCGGCTCGACGCCCGGGTAGAGGCGGTCGAGCGCGGCGTCGATGGCGTCCCAGCCGGGTGCGTCGGAGGTCACGAATCGACCTAACCACAGTTCGGAAATCCTTCAACCCTTGCTGCGACTAGGGTTGAGGCATGGGCCGTACCATCGCGACGAACACAGACGTGAGCCGCTCCGAACTCATCGAGTTCCTCTCCACCCGGCACCGGGCGCTGGTGATCACCACCCGGGCCGACGGCCGCCCGCAGGCCTCCCCGGTCGCCAGCGGCGTCGACGCCGAGGGGCGGATCGTGATCTCGACGTATCCGGAGCGCGCCAAGGCCCGCAACGCCCGCCGCGACAGCCGCGTCTCGGTCGTCGTGCTCTCCGACGAGTGGAACGGCCCGTGGGTCCAGGTCGACGGGGTCGCCGAGGTGCTGGACCTGCCGGAGGCGCTGGAGCCGCTGGTCGAGTACTACCGCTGCATCTCGGGCGAACACCCGGACTGGGACGAGTACCGCGAAGCGATGCGCCAGCAGGGCAAGTCGCTGCTGCGCATCACCATCGAGTCGTGGGGGCCGGTCGCCACCGGCGGCTTCCCGGCGCGCCTCGCCGACTGAAGCGGGGCAGAGCCCGACAGTGTGCCATGCCTGCGGCGATCTGCCCGCGGCGTTGCTGTTGCCGGGCCGATCCGCGCGTCGTTGGCGGCCTGCTCGGTGTGCGGTTGGCTGCTCCGCGCGCTGGCGTCGGGGGTGTTCGGCGCGCTGCTGGCGGTCTGTTCGACGCGCTGGTGTCGGAGTGGTCGGCGTGCTCTTGACGGTCTGCTCCGCGCGCTGGCGTCGGGTCGTTCGGCGGGCTGTTGGCGGTCTGTTCGACGCGTTGGCGGTCTGTTCGACGCGCTGGCGTCGGGGTGGTCGGCGGGCTGTTGGCGGTCTGTTCGACGCGTTGGCGGTCTGTTCGACGCGCTGGCGTCGGGGTGGTCGGCGGGCTGTTGGCGGTCTGTCCGGCGGGCTGTTGCGGGGCCGCTCCGGGCGCTGCCGTCGGGTCGCTCCGCGGGGCTGCCGTCCAACGCTGTCCAGGATTGCCGCGGCGCGGGGTGCCGATCGGCCCGATGCGCCGCGGGTGCTCTGGTCTGGGTCGGGCTCGCCCGGGGGTTGATCGCTGCGTGCGGCGCGTTCGCGGTGAACGTCGCCCGGCGCCGTCAGGTGGTGGCGGGTTCCGACGTCCGTAACGTCGCCGGCGGGCGACGGGCCTTCGGCGGTGGCAGCTCTGGCAGGGTGGTGGCGGGCACCGGTGCCCGCATGGCCGGTGGCGTCCGCTTGCGCTCTGCGCCGGCGAGGTCGAGGTCGTCGAGCCGGGTCCTGACCTCGGCCGCCTTCGGGTGCGCGAGCCGCTCGAGCGTCTCCACCGCACGCAGCCACGCCTGCCGGGCCTTGTCCCAGCGTCCGGCGCCGGCCCACGCGTCACCGAGCCGGACCGAGGTGTCGGCCTCGTTGAAGCGGTCGCCCTGCTCCGCGTATCGCAGCAGCGCGTCCTGGTACCGCGCGATCGCCCGGTCGTGCTCGCCCAACCTGTGGTGGACGTAGCCGAGGCTGTGGAGCGTCGCCGCGACCCCAGCCGCGTCGCCGAGCCGCTGCTGCAGCGCCAGTGCCTCCTCGCAGCGGGCGAGCGCCACCTCGTGGTGCCCGAGCCGGGCATGGTGCCAGCCGGCCGAGTTGAGCGCCCGCGCCTGACCGACCGGATCGTCGGCCAGCCGGAACAGGTCCAGCGCACGCTCGTCGTGCGCAACCGCCTCGGCGAACCTGTCCTGGGTCTCCAGCAGCCACGCGAGCGCGCGCTGACACCTGGCCGCCCCCGCGTGGTCGGCCAGCTCGACGAACAGGTCGAACGCCACCTGCAGATGCCGCCGCGCCTCGGCGTGCCGGCCGCTGCGGATGTATCCACTCGACAGGCTGCGGTGCGCCAACGCCAGCGCCGCCGTGTCACCGAGCCGCTCGGCCGCACCGACCGCGGCCCGCTGCGTCGCGATCCAGTCACCCCAGTGCCCGCCCCGGTCGAGGTGGTCGGCCATCGCCCAGGCCAGCCGCCACGCCTCCCGGTCCAGCCCGCAGACGACCGCCAGCTGCATCGCGCCGATGAGCGCCCGCCGCTGTGTCCCGAACCACTCGGCGGCCGCCGCCTCATCGGCGGGCAGTTCGTCGGCTGCGTCCGGGCTGCTGTCGCCGACGGGTGCGCCGTCGGGGCCGGTGGCGGCTGGATCCGGTTGGACGGCAGCCGGGGACGGCGGCTCGTGAGAGCCAAGCGGTGTCGGACAGGGATCGCGGGAGTCTTGTGCGGAAGAGGGGTCGCCCGGATGCCGCGCGGGAAACAGGTCGGGCGAGGGCTGGCTGGAAGAGGAGCCGGCCACGGCACCCGGCACGGATTCGCCCCGTGCGGCGGCCGGCGAATGCCCGACCAGCTCAACGGGTGATCGCCTCGCCGCCGACGAAGCAGACCCGCGCTGCCCGGCGGCCGGAACAGGCCCGCGCTGCTCGGCGGCGGCCGGGTCAGACCCGCCCTGCTCGGCGACGGTTGACGGCCGCGCGGGGAGGTCGAAGCCCTGCACGCCAGCCGGATGGCGGGACGGGTTGAGGGTCATCGCGGCGCTCGTGGCGGCCCGTGTGTAGTGCTCGACGATGCGGCGCCGGGCGGCGGCGCGCTCGGCGACCGGCTCCGCACGGTCGGCGAGGCCCGACGCGTAGGCGCCCAGCAGATCGTGCATGCCGAAGCGGCCGGGCCGGGGCTCGATGACGAGCTGCGCCCGGACCAGCTCCGCCAGCAGCGGACGGACCTCGGCGACGGGCAGCCCGGCCAGGGCGGCGGCGGCCGGCACACCCAACTCGGGGCTCGGATGCAGGCCGCCGAGCCGGAAGAGGCGCTGCGCCGGCGGCGTAAGCCGCTGATACGACCAGGAGAACACCGTCTCGACGTCGGCCTTCGGGTCGTCGGAGCGCAGCGCGTCGAGGCGGCCGTGGGCGCTGGACAGCTCGGCCGCGATCGCCGCCAGGCTGAAGTCCGGGTGCAGAGCGGCGCGGGCGGCGACGACGGACAGGGCGAGCGGCAGCCGGGCGCAGGCGGCGACGATGCTGTCGACCGCCTCGGGCTCACGGTCGGTGCGTGCGGTGCCGATACGGCCGGCGAGCAGCGTGCGGGCGTCGGCGGCGTCGAGCAGGTCGAGGGTCACGGGGCGGGCGCCGTCGACGGTGACGAGCGCGGGCAGGTGGACGCGGCTGGTGACCAGGACGAGGCTGGCGCCGCTGCCGGGCAGCAGCGGGCGGACCTGCTCGGCGGTGGCGGCGTTGTCGAGCACGATCAGCATCTGCTTGTCGCGCAGGAGGCTGCGGTACATGCCGGCGCGCGACTTCGGCTCGGCCGGGACCTGGGCGGGCGGGACGCCGAGCAGGCCGAGCGCCACGCCGAGCGCGTCGGCCGGGGCGACCGGGTCGCGGCTGCTGGGCCCGAACCCGCGCAGGTCGAGGAACAGCTGACCGTCGGGGAACAGCCCCGCGGCCTGGTGCGCCCAGTGCACGGCGAGGGCGGTCTTGCCGACGCCGGGGGTGCCGGACAGCACGATCGGGCGCCGCTCGGCGGTGAGCCGGTCGAGCAGGGCGAGCTGCCAGGTCCGGCCGGCGAACGTCGTCAGGTCGGCGGGCAGCTGCCGCGGCGCGACCCCGGACCGGTCGCGGAGCCGCTGCTCGGTGTGCTCGGCCCCGGACCGGTCGCGGGGGCGCTGCTCGGTGTGCTCGGCGGCGCGCTGCTCCTCGACCCGGTCGCGGGCCGAGGCGAGCGCGGCCTGCTCGGCGGGGGTGGCGCCGAGCAGCCGGACGAGGTCGTCGAAGCGGTCGGTCGGCGGCAGGACCCGGCCGGCGAGATACTCGCCGATGATCCCGTGCGACCAGCCCGTGCGGGCGGCGAGCTGCCGGTAGGTCAGCGGCGGGCGGCCGGTGCGGCGGGACTGCCGGCGGCGCAGGTCGCGCAGGAGGCTCGCAAGCTCCGGCATGGTGCGCACCGTCGCCGTGCTGGCCTGCATGTCGTCCACTGCTGCGATCCTCACCTGCCGCTCGTCGGCGCGAATGCCAGTGTCGCCGGTCATTGCAACCTGCGGACCTCGCGCGGCAGGCTGCGCATCCACGCCCGCAGCAGCGGCGTCACGGTGCGGGTCAGCGGGCTCGCCGGCGCGTCGTCGATCGGCGAGGCGAGATGGTCGCCGGCGAAGACGAACGGGTCGATCAGCGGCGTCGGCCGGTGCCGGTCGTGCGCGTCGCTGCGCTCCAGCGCGTCCTCCACCAGGGCGCGGAAGCCGGTCGCCGGCACGTCCTCGCGGACGGCGCGGATCGCCTCGTGCAGGTGACGTCGGACACCGAGCTGCTGCTCGTGGGCGGGCGAGCCGACGCCGACGAGGAACGTCAGATAGGTGCGGACGAGCCTGCCGTCGGTGCGGTCCAGGTAGCACTCGACGGAGCGGGTCCAGCCGGCGCGGGCGACGGAGAAGCCGAGCCCGACGGGCGTGCCGTCGGCGGCGACCAGGCGGTGGCAATTGCCCGCGCGCAGCGGGCCGGCCAGCTCCGGCGACCACACCGGGCGGTGGGCACCCGCGGCGACCATGCGCTCGACGGCGGCGGCGGCCGCGGCGGCGACCCGGCCGCCCGCCACGCTGCCCAGGCCGAGCACGACCGCGGGCGCCATCGGCGTGCTCGCCCGCTCGAAGCTGGGGATCACGTCGGACAGCAGGACCGCCTCGAGGGTGCCGCCGGGCGTGACCCGGGCCATCGGATCGCCGATGGTGAGCGCGGCCATCGACACGAACGCCGCGCCGGCGAACTCGGCGTCGGTCGGGTCGTCGTCGGGGACGAGCGCCGCCGGGCCGCCGAGGATGCGCCGAAGCAGGGGGTCGACCTCACCGACCACCGCGGCGAACAGGCCCGGTGGACCGGCCGCGGTCGAAAGAGCCCGCCGGTGCGGCGTGCGGCGGTGGACGGACTGCTGACGATGTCTACGTTTGTGGCTACGACCACGACTCCCCGGACCCATGCCTGCAGTCTGCACCCACCCACCGACAAAAAATCGGCTCACACACCCCGGAACGCCCGCCGATATGCGTGCGGACCAGTACCGATGATGCGTTTGAACCTGTCCCGGAATGCGGTCGGCGAGCCGAACCCGACGTGACCGGCGATGCGCTCCACGGGCTCGGTGGTCGCCTCCAGCAGGTGCTGCGCGCGCCGGATCCGGGCCCGGTGCAGCCACTGCAGCGGGGTCGTGCCGGTCTGGTCGCGGAACCGGCGGTTGAGCGTGCGCACGCTCATGCCGGCCTGCGCGGCGAGCCGCTCCAGGGTCAGCTCCCGGCCGAGGTTGTCCTGCATCCAGCGCAGCAACGGCTCCAGCTCGGCGCCCTGCGGGGTCGGCGGCTGGTCATGGACGATGAACTGCGCCTGCCCGCCCTCCCGCTCCAGCGGCATCACCGACAGCCGGGCGGCGCCGGCCGCGACCGCGGAGCCGTAGTCGCGGCGGATCAGGTGCAGGCACAGGTCAAGCCCGGCGGCCGCGCCGGCCGACGTGAGGATCTGGCCGTTGTCGACGTACAGGACGCCGGGGTCGACCGTGACGGCCGGGTACGCCGCGGCGAGCTGGGCGGCGGCCGCCCAGTGCGTGGTCGCCCGCAGCCCGTCGAGCAGGCCGGTGGCGGCGAGGACGAACGCCCCCGAGCAGATCGAGGCGATCCGGATCCCCACCCCGGCGGCGGCGCGCAGCGCGTCCACCACGTCGTCCGGCACCGGGACGGTGATGTCGGCGCAGCCGGGCACGATCACCGTCGCCGCCGATCGCATGACGGATAAATCGGATAGATCAGATACCTGGAAGGCGCCCGCCGACACCGACCGTGCCGGCGAGCACACCACGACCCGGTAGCCGGGCCGGCCCGACGGCAGCAGCGTCCGGCCGTACACCTCCAGCGGCGTGGCCAGGTCGAACGGGATCACTCCCTCCAGCGCCAGCACCGCCACCGTCAGCATGGCCAGAACCTACCGCCGGTGCCCGATCCTGCCACCGCGCTGGCCGGAACCCGTGGGAACGTGGCCGGATCTACGACACCAGCTCGTGCAGCATCGCCGCGAGGTCGTCGGGCCGGCTGAACATCGCCCAGTGGCCGGTCGGCAGCTCGTGGACCCGGTAGTCGCGCCGGTCCAGCCCGCTGAAGAACGGATGGCCTTCGTCGATCATCCCGTGTACGACCTGTGCCGCGAACGTCGTGCACACCAGATCCGTGGGCGGCTGGTCCGCGCTGTGCAGCTTGAGCGGCGACTCGGCGCTGGCCATGGGGTGCGGCACGGCCCGCGCACGGATCCACGCGGTCATGCCGTCGAGGCCGGCGAACTGCACCGGATCGTCGGCCGGGTCGAACGACGGCGGCGGGATGAGCTCGCCCTCCACCGTGCCCGGCGGGCTCACGTCGGCCTGCGACACGCCGTCGGGCAGCGGCCCACTGTCCACATAGATCACCCGGGCGACGCGTTGCGGCACGCGGTCCGCCGCGCCACGCACGGGCAGCCCGCCGTAGCTGTGCCCCACCAGTACCACATCACCTGCATCGGCAACGGCGGATGTCACCTGCTCGATGTGGGTGTCGAGGGTCGCCCCCGCGCTCAGGTCGAGGGTGAGCGCGGTCACGTCGTGCCCGGCCGCCCGCAGCCGCGCCGCGACCGCGTCCCACGCCCAACCGCCGAGCCACATGCCCGGTACCAGGATGAAGTTCGTCATGCCACGACCGTAGAACCGAATGCGGGCCGGTTCCGCCCTGATATACAGAACGGGTGGCGCAGTCCACCGAAAAAGTCCTCGCGATGCTGGAGCTGCTGCAGGCGCAGCCCGGCCTGACCGGCCCTGAGCTGGCCCGGCGCCTCGGCGTCGACGGCCGCACCGTGCGCCGCTACGCGGACACCCTTGCCGACCTGGGGGTGCCGGTCCAGGCGACGCGCGGCCGGCACGGCGGCTACCGGCTGCTGCCCGGCTACAAGCTGCCGCCGCTGATGCTCACCGACGACGAGGCGGTCGCGGTGGTGTTCGGCCTGCTCGTGGCCGCCCGCCAGGGTGTGACGACCCCGCTCGCGCTCGCCAAGATCGAGCGGGTCCTGCCAACCCAGCTGCGCGAACGGGTCCAGGCGGTCCGCGAGACGCTCAGCTTCGTCGCGCCCGCCCGCGATGCGGCGCCGCCGCCCGCCGGCCACCTCCTCACGCTCGGCGCGGCGACCCGCGCGCACCGGCGCGTCCGCGTCACCTACCGCTCGTGGCGCGGCGACGACACCGAGCGCGACTTCGACCCCTACGGCGTAGTCGTCCACAACGGACGGTGGTACACGGCCGGCCACGACCACCGCAGCGGCGAGCCGCGCACACTGCGGCTGGACCGGATCCGTTCGATCAGGGCCCTCGATGTCGGCTTCGAGCCGCCGGAGGACTTCGACCCGGCCGCCCACGTGATCGCCGGGCTCGCGGCGGTGCCTTACCAGCACGACGTCGAGGTGCTGCTGCACACCGGGCTCACCGAGGCCGCCCGCCGCATCCCGTCCGTCGTCGGCACCCTCACCGACCGGCCGGACGGCGTCCTGCTCACCTGCCGCGCCGAACGCCTCGACGGCGTGGCCGGGCTGCTCGCCGGCCTCGGCTGCGACTTCACCGTCCACCGCCCCGACGCGCTGCGCGCGGAGCTGCTCGCCCTGGCCCGCCGCCTCGAACGGGCGGCCGGGCGCGGCTCAGTCGTGCACGAGGGTGGTGTGCAGGACGATGGTCGCGACGAGTGAACCGATCGTCAGCCAGACCAGGCGCCAGGTCCATTTGTGGGCGAGGTTGAGGGTCCAGCCGGCGCCCTGGCGCTTCGGGACGAAGAGCGCGGGGTCGTCCGGGTTGACGTAGAAGTTGCCGCGCCACGCGCGTGGATCGGCGCTCATGCCGCGGGCGTCGCCGCCGTCACGGCGCCTGGGTGCGGGGACCGCGACGATCGCGAGGGCGAGGACGGCGACCATGAAGGCGATCGCGAGGAGCTCGGCCAAGGCTGCGTGGTTCACCATTCGAGCGTGCCACCGCTCGTCACCGTTCGGAAGAGCTTCGTGCCTGAAGGTATGACCGCTGCACGTCGTTTCCGGCGAGATCGGCCGCCCGGCGGAACGCCTCCCGCGCCTCCGGCTCGCGCCCCAGCCGCCGCAGCAGGTCGCCGCGCACGACGTGAAACACGTGGTAGCGGGGCAGATCCAGGGCCTCGACCAGGTCCAGCGCCGCGGCCGGACCGGCCACTTCGGCGACGGCGACCGCCCGGTTGAGTGCCACGACGGGCGTCGGCGAGAGGTGCAGGAGCTGGTCGTACAGTCGCAGCACCTGCGGCCAGTCGGTGCTCGGGCCGTCGGTGTGCACCGCGTTGATCGCTGCCTGCAGCTGGTAGGGGCCGGGGTGGCCGTGGTCCAGGCACTGCCTGACGAGCCGGTGGCCTTCAGCGATGAGGCCGCCGTCCCACCGGCTGCGGTCCTGGTCGCGCAGCAGGACCTGCTCGCCGCCGGATCCCGTCCGCGCGGCCCGCCGCGCCTCGGTGAGCAGCATCAACGCGAGCAGCCCGGTCGCCTCGGGCTCGCCGGGCAGCAGCTCGTGCAGCAGCCGGCCCAGCCGGATCGCCTCCGTGCACAGGTCGTCACGGATCAGTCGCGGACCGGAGCTGGCCGCGTACCCCTCGTTGAAGATCAGGTAGATGACGGCCAGGACGGCCTGCAACCGGTCCGGCAGCTGGCTTCCGGACGGCACACGGTACGGGATCCCGGCGTCGCGGATCTTCTGCTTCGCCCGGACGATGCGCTGGGCGACGGTCGCCTCCGGCACGAGCAGCGCGTGCGCGATCTCCGTGGTGCTGAGCCCGCCGAGCAGCCGCAGGGTGAGCGGCACCTGGGCGGCGGTGGACAGCGCCGGGTGGCAGCAGGTGAAGATCAGCCGGAGCCGGTCGGGCGGCTCCTCCCGCGCCTCGCCGGGGAAGAGCAGGGCCGCCTCGCGGTGCCGGTCCTCGCGCTTCGCCTCGCGGCGCAGCCGGTCGACGGCCCGGTTGCGGGCGGTGGTGATGATCCAGCCGGCCGGGCTCGGCGGGCCGTTGCGCGCCCAATGCTCGACCGCCGCGGCGAACGCCTCCTGCACCGCCTCCTCTGCGAGGTCGATGTCGCCGAGGAGTCTCACCAGGACGGCGACCGCGCGGCCGTACTGCTCCCGGAACGCCTCCTCGACCGGATCGCTCACCGGAACGGCCGCACCTCGATCGGCAGCCGGGTGGCGCGCATCGCCTTGCCCGCCCACTCCAGGGCCTCGTCGAGGTCCTCGACGTCGATGACACAGAAGCCGCCCAGGTGTTCCTTGCCCTCGACGAACGGCCCGTCGCTCAGCAGCGCGCCGCCGTCCTTCGGCCGGAGCACGGTGGCGGTGGCCGGCGGGAACAGCCCGCCCGAGAACACCCACACGCCGGCCTCGCGCAGCTCCCGGTCGAACTCGGCCACGTCCGCGGCGATGTCCGCCAGCTCCTGCGGCGACGGAGGGTCGCCCACACTGGGTTCGATGACGCTGAGCAGGTACCGCCGCATGGTCACCTTTGTACCGCAGCACCCACGTATTCTTTTCTGCGGCATCTTCACGGAAGGGGTTTCACGTGAGCAGCGAAACGCTGGAGTTTCAGGCCGAGACGCGGCAGCTCCTGCAATTGATGGTCCACTCGATCTACTCGAACAAGGACATCTTCCTGCGGGAACTGATCTCCAATGCATCCGATGCTCTGGACAAGCTCCGGCTCGAGTCGATGATCGACAAGGAGCTGGTGGCCGACACCGAGGATCTGCACATCTCACTGGCGGTGTCGGCCGAGGACCGGACCCTGACGGTCCGGGACAACGGGATCGGGATGTCCCGTGACGAGGTCGTCCAGCTGATCGGCACGATCGCGAAGTCGGGCACCGCCGAGCTGCTGCGCAAGATGCGCGAGTCGAAGGACGCCGCCGCGAAACAGGAGCTGATCGGGCAGTTCGGCGTCGGGTTCTACTCGACGTTCATGGTCGCCGACAAGGTCACGCTGGTGACCCGGCGGGCCGGCGAGACCGGGGGCACCCGCTGGGAGTCCACCGGCGAGGGCACGTACGAGATCGAGGCCGTCGACGACGCGCCCCAGGGCACCTCGGTCACCCTGCACCTCAAGCCCGAGGACACCGAGGACCAGCTGCACGACTACACCGCGGAGTGGAAGATCCGCGAGATCGTCAAGCGCTACTCCGACTTCATCGCCTGGCCCATCCGCCTCAAGGGATCGGAAGGGCCGCTGAACTCGATGAAAGCGCTCTGGGCCCGGCCCCGCAGCGAGGTCAGCGACGAGGAGTACCACGAGTTCTACAAGCACGTCTCGCACGACTGGACCGATCCGCTCGAGACGATCCACATGAAGGCCGAGGGCACCTTCGAATACGAGGCCCTGCTGTTCATCCCGTCGCGGGCGCCCTTCGACCTCTTCATGCGCGACGGCAAGCGCGGCGTGCAGCTTTACGTGAAGCGCGTGTTCATCATGGACGACTGCGAGGCGCTGACCCCGCAGTACCTGCGGTTCGTCAAAGGCGTGGTCGACGCGCACGACCTGTCGCTCAACATCTCCCGCGAGATCCTGCAGCAGGACCGGCAGATCCAGGTGGTGCGCCGCCGGCTGGTGAAGAAGGTCCTGTCGACGCTGTCCGAGCTGCGGGAGAAGGACGCCGAGAAGTACCGCAGCTTCTGGGACGAGTTCGGCCGGGCGCTCAAGGAGGGCCTGCTCGACGACACCGACAACCGCGACACGCTGCTCGACCTGCTCCTGCTGCCGTCCACCGCGTCGAGCGAGCTGACGACGCTGCGCGACTACGTGTCGCGGATGAAGGAGGACCAGAAGGACATCTACTTCATGACCGGCGAGTCGCGCGCCATGGTCGAGCACTCGCCGCACATGGAGGCGTTCCTCGCCAAGGGGTACGAGGTGCTGATCCTCACCGATCCCGTCGACGAGGTGTGGGTCGAGCGGATCACCGAGTTCGACGGCAAGCCGCTGCAGTCGATCGCCAAGGGACAGGTCGACCTCGGTGCCTCCGAGACGCCGCCGGAGCAGCGGGAGGAGTTCGCCCCGCTGCTGACCTGGCTCGGCGAGAAGCTCCAGGACGACGTCAAGGAGGTCCGGCTCTCCTCGCGCCTGACCACGTCGGCGGCGTGCATCGTCGGCGACGCGCACGACATCACCCCGACGCTGGAGAAGATGTACCGCGCGATGGGCCAGGAGATGCCGCACACCAAGCGGATCCTGGAGCTGAACCCGGCGCACCCCCTGGTCACGGGGCTGCGGTCGGCGCACGCCGCCGGCACCGCGGATGAGGCCGGGCTGGTCGAGACGGCGGAGCTGCTGTACGGGGTGGCGCTGCTCGCCGAGGGCGGGGAACTCACCGACCCGGCGCGCTTCACCCGCCTGGTCGCCGACCGCCTGGCCCGCACACTGTGACCAGCACCGCGACGCTGGAGAGCCTGCAGGTCGCCGAGCGGCGCCTGCAGGCCGCCCAGCTGGCCGGCGACGTGGCGGTGCTCGACGAGCTGATCGACGAGCGCCTGGTCTTCACCGGTCCGGACGGGCAGCTGTACGGCAAGGACGACGACCTGCGCCTGCACCGCTTCCGCGCCCAGACGATGACCGCGGTGCAGGAGGAGGATCTGCGCTGCCTCGTCGACGGGCGGACCGGCGTCACGTGGTTCGTCGGCCGGCTCGCCGGCTCGTTCAACGGCTCGGCCTTCGACGCGCGGATGCGGTACACGCGCACCTGGGTGTTCGACGACGCGTCGGGGTGGCGGCTGGTCGCCGGGCACGCCAGCATGATCTGACGCATCGGCATTCGTGGATGGCTTCATCGGGTCGGGGCATGCCTAGCTGCCGGAACGTGGCAGCCGGGATTTTTGTCGTACCGATGCTGTAGAACTACCGGCGTCAAGGAGTCCGACGCTGGAGGTCGATGGCAGTGGACGTGGAGCGGCGCTCGGTAGCGCCAATCATCCCGCCGGTGAAGCCCCGCAAGCTGGCCAAGGTGCCGTTCGTCGAGCTGGCCGACGGGCGGTTGCAGGGGGTCGTGTCGAGCGGCTCCGACGTGGAGCGGGTCTATGTCTCCTCGATCGGGGCCGGCAGCCACGGCCTGAGCTGCAGCACCAACAACAACCGGCCCTGCGGCGGGCTGCGCGGGTCCTATCCGTGCAAGCACCTGCAGGCGCTGCTCGACGAGGCGGTGCTGCAGTATGGCGCCGACCGCGTCGCCCGCTACCTGCGCATCGACGTCGAGGAGGGGCGCAGCCTCGCCGCGGGCCTGCGCGCCCACCACGAGCCGTCCCCGGCGGCGACCGTGTTCAGCAGCTTCCTGCGCCACCTGGCCTACCTGGAGCTGCCCGACACCACGCTGCCCGTGCCCGAGCTGCACTGGTTCCCGTCGGTCGGGGCGGCCCGCTGATGCTTCCCACGCAGCTCGGCGCCCTCGTCGCCGACCCCGCCCCGGGCGTGCCCGAGGCCCTCGACGTGGCCGGCTCGCTCGACCACGCCCTGGCCGACGGGCTGGCCAGGATGTCCCCGGCCGCGCTCGCCGGCTTCGCCGACGCGTTCTGCGGCAGCCCGCTGCGCGACCGGGTCGCCGAGGCCGTCGACAAGATCGCCGCCGGGTCGGTCTCCGACGAGCACCTGCTCGCCCTGGCCGGGGCCCGGTCGGCGCTGTTCGGCGCCGTCCACGACGCACTGCTCGGCCAGGCCGACGCGGCGCTCGGCCGCACCCGGCAGGCGTGGCCCGGCGGCAGCGGCGAGGCCGCATCCGCCGGCAACCTGCTCGCCGGGAGCCGCTCGTGGCTGCGCGAGCTCGCCATCACCGGCTGGCGCGGCGTCGATCACGACCTGGTCACCGCCGCCGGGCAGGTCATCGAGGCGTCCCTGGCGCAGCCGCGGTTGCGGCGCCTGGCGACGCTGCTCGACGGGCTCGCCGCCGAGCTGCGCGCCTGCAGCCCGATCGCGACCATGGACCGGCTGCCGGTGCGGCGATGGGGCGACCTGTGGAGCCGCGCGATGCTCCTCGCCCAGGACGGCGGGCGCACCGTCCCCGCCGAGCCGGTCACCGGGCGGCTGCTGCTGCTCGGTGCCGACGTCCACGAGCACGCCACCGCCGTGCAGGTCCAGATCCACGGCATCCTCGAGACCCCCGGCGGCGCGCCCCGGCTGGTGCGCACCAGCGTCGCCGCGCCCAAGGTCGACACCATCGTCGGCCCCGCCGTGTGGCGGCTGTTCGCCGGGCATCCGGTGCTGCTCGGCGCGCTCGCGGAGCGCCTGACCCTCGACGTCACCGACATGCCGCTGCTGGCCGGCGGCGACCTCGTCTGGAGCGACGCGCAGGCCAAGGCCGGTCCGCCGGCCGACCCGTTCGCCACCGCCCGGGTGCTGCTCGCCGACGCGGTCGCGCCGGCGGTGCCACCGCTGGAGCGCCACCCGGCGCGCATCGGCGAGCCGGTGCTCGTCGAGGGCTACACGGCCGTGGACGGCGCGTTCACGCTCGCCGACCAGACCATCGTGGTCGACACCGGCCGGCTGCCGGCGTGCGGGCCGCTGACCCCGCAGCTCGTCGCCGCCTCGCACGCCTGCATCGGGCTGCTGCGCTGGGACGACGGCGGATGGTCGCTGCAGCCGCTCGCGGTGCTCACCATGGTCAAGCGCCAGCCCGTGCCGGTGCACACCACCGACTGGGCGCTCGGGCCCACCGACCCGAAGGTGGTCAAGGCGGCCGCGGCGGCCGGCGACGCGGTCGCCGTCCTGCGCGAGCGGGCCGGAAGGTTGCTGCGCAAATGAGCGATGAGAACCGTCGCCAGGTCCTCTACTGGCGGATGCTGGCCCGCGTCTTCGAGACCGACGAGCAGCACGCCCTGGAGACCGCGAGCGTCGCCATCGTCGAGGACATCGGCCTGCCCGCGGCGCTGCTGGACCCCGGCGTCTCCGTGGACAACCTGGTGCAGCGCCACCCCGAGCTCGCCGGCGCGTTCGACGGGCTGATGACGCCCGCCGGGGAAGCCCCGCAGGAGGCTCCGCAGGAGCTCCCGCAGGGCGAGGAGGTGCGCCGGGCCGCCCTGGTGTCCAAGCTGCTGATCAACGTGTTCGCCACCGGCAGCGGCAACGTGAGCGCCGGCCAGCTGGCCAACTGGCAGGCCGACGCCGGCTGGTTCGAGCGGGCCCTCGGCATGTGCCCGGGCGACCTGCGCGGCAAGCCCAACGCGGGCGGCCTGGCCGGGGTCCTCGGCGGCCTGGAAGGCGACCTGGTCAAGCGGATGCACCTGCGGGAGGTGCTCGCCAACCCGGCCCTGGCCAAGCAGCTGACGCCGAGCATGTCGCTCATCGAGCAGCTGCTGCGCGACAAGAGCAACCTGTCCGGTGTCGCCCTCGCCAACGCCAAGGCACTGATCCGCCGGTTCGTCGACGAGGTCGCCGAGGTGCTGCGCACCCAGGTGCAGCAGAGCAGCGCCGGCGTGATCGACCGGTCGGTGCCGCCGAAGCGCGTCTACCGCAACCTCGACCTCGAGCGCACCATCTGGAAGAACCTGACCAACTGGAGCCCCGACGACGAGCGGCTCTACGTCGACCGGCTCTTCTACCGGCAGACCGCGAAGCGCACCACCCCGGCCAGGCTCATCGTCGTCGTCGACCAGTCCGGCTCGATGGTCGATTCGATGGTCAACTGCACCATCCTCGCGTCGATCTTCGCCGGGCTGCCGAAGGTCGACGTGCACCTCATCGCCTATGACACCAGGGCGCTGGACCTGACCCCGTGGGTGCACGACCCGTTCGAGGTGCTGCTGCGCACGCGGCTCGGCGGCGGCAACGACGGGCCGGTCGCGATGGCGATGGCCCGGCCGAAGATCGCCGACCCGAGCAACACGGTGATGGTCTGGATCTCCGACTTCTACGAGTTCGACCGTTCACAGCCGCTGCTGGAAGGCATTCAGGCAGTGCACCGTTCCGGCGTCAAGTTCATCCCGATCGGCTCCGTCAACAGCGGCGGGCAGCAGAGCGTCAACCCGTGGTTCCGGCAGCGGTTCAAGGACATGGGCACGCCCGTGATCTCCGGCCACATCCGCAAGCTCATCACCGAACTCAAGAACTTCCTCGCATAGGAGACCGACATGACCGACGACATGCTGCGCGCCCCGGCCGAGGTCAAGTACGCCGACGAGCTCGACTGGCTCGAGTCGATCGACGACGGGCCCAAGCCGTTCTCGTGGCGGCTCAGCCCCAAGATGGTCCGCCTGTTCGTCCTTGGCTCCGAGCGCGCCGACGGCCTCGACCGCGAGGTGTCGCAGAAGTGGTTCGGCGACCGCAGCTTCGTCGAGCGCAGCATCGTGACGCTCGCCTCCGACCGCGGGCTGCTGCTGATCGGCGACCCCGGCACCGGCAAGAGCTGGCTCGCCGAGCTGCTGGCCGCGGCCATCTCGCGCAACTCGACGCTCGTCGTGCAGGGCACCGCCGGCACCACCGAGGACCACATCAAGTATTCGTGGAACGTCTCCATGGTCATCGCCAAGGGCCAGTCCCGGGCCTCGATGATCCCGTCGCCGATCATGACGGCGATGGAGCGCGGGGTCATCGGCCGGTTCGAGGAGCTGACCCGCTCCACCAGCGATGTGCAGGACGCGCTCATCTCGATCCTGTCGGAGAAGTACGTGTCGATCCCCGAGCTCGACGACGACAACATCGTCTTCGCGCAGCCCGGCTTCTCGATCATCGCGACGGCCAACAGCCGCGACCGCGGGGTCAACGACCTGTCCTCTGCGCTCAAGCGCCGGTTCAACTTCGTGCGCATCCCCGTGGTGACCAACAAGCGCAGCGAGGCGGAGATCGTCAGGTTCCGCACCACGGAACTGCTGCGCCGGCACCAGATCGAGCTCGACGTGCCGCCCAACCTGCTCGACATCCTGCTGCAGAGCTTCGCCGACCTGCGCACCGCGGCGGCGTCGGCGACCAGCGACGACGAGAAGCTCGAGTCGGCGCTGTCGACCGCCGAGCAGATCGGCGTGCTGGAGGACGCGATCCTGCACAGCACCTTCTTCGGCGACCGCACGCTGCGCGCGCAGACCCTCGCGGGCTCGCTCGTCGGGTCGCTCGCCCGGCGCAGCCCCGAGGACCTGGCGATCCTCAACAAGTACTGGCACGGCGTCGTCGAGCCGCGCAGCAAGCAGGACGGCGGGGACTGGCCGGCCTTCCTCGAGGGCGGCCGCGAGGCGATCGCCACCCTGTCATGAGTGAGCCTTTCGGGGCGCTGCGGCAGCAGCTCGTCGAGGCGGCGACCAGGTTCGCCGCCTCGCCGGGCGCCGTGCCCGAGATCCTCGCCGGGATCGTCGACGACGTCGACCGGGCGCTGCGCGAGGAGCTGGAGATCTTCCCGGTCTGCCACCACTCGCCGGCGTCCGCCCTCGCCATGGTCCGCAGGCTGCACGAGAAACAGCCGAAGGTCATCTACCTGGAGCTGTGCGAGGACCTCGCGCCGCTGCTGACGGAGCTGCGCAACTGCCGGCTGCCGGTGGCGCTGCAGGCGTTCGCCTCCGAGCTCGACACGTTCCCCAAGGACTGGGGGCCGCTCAGCGTCATCGCGCCGATCACCGAGGCCTCCGCCGAATATCAGGCGATCGCCTACGCGCTGGACACCCCCGGCGTCGAGCTGGTGCTGGTCGACCGCTCCACCGACCACGTCTTCCAGTGGCAGCCCCGCACCGCCGCCGACCCCGGTCCCCACGCCGACCCGGACGCCGACCCCGGCGCCGCCGGGCCCACCGAGGCGGGCGCCGCGGGCGAGGACGACGCGGGCGAGCTGCACGGCGACGCGGTCGGCATCGAGATCGGCGACCTGCGGCCGCGCTTCGCCGAGCTGGAGGCGCACCTGCTGCACCACGGCAAGGTGCGGCACTGGTCGGAGTGGTGGGACCAGTATGTCGAGCAGCCGCTGGTCGACGCCGACTACGCCACCTACCGGCAGGTCATGGTGCTCATCGGCAGCCTCTTCCGGCGGCTGGCGCCCAGCGACGCCGACCGGGTCACCGTCGACGAGGACCGCGAGCGCTACATGTGGACGCGCATGCGCGAGCACCTCGCCGCGTCCGGCGTCGACCGCGCCGACTGCCTGTACGTGTGCGGCGCCTTCCACGCCGCGAGCCGGGTCGAGCAGTTCGGCACCGGCCCCGACGCCGCGCCGTTCGAGATCACCCCGCGCACCGCGACGAAGTGGCTCTACGGGCTGATCCCGTCCAGCCACTCGGCGATCGAGGGTCAGTTCGGGCTCGCCCCGGGCTCCGTGTCGATCGCGGCGGCGACCTGGGCGAAGGCGGTCGCCCGGTCGAAGCTCGCCACGTTCCAGCTCGAGGGCCAGCGCGGCAGCCGGAAGCGCGCGGCCCGGCCTGTCGTCGCACCCGTCCCGACCGAGCCCGTCGAAGACCAGCTGACCCAGTTCCTCGCCAGCCCGCCCGACCTGCACGGGTTCGACGAGGAGGAGCTGCTCGGCTGGTGCGTCGACATCGTCCGGCTGGCCCGCCGCAACGGTTACCTGGCCAGCACCGCCGACGCGATCGCCGTGTTCGAGACCTCGATCCTGCTCGCCGGGATGCGCAACCGGGCCCGGCCGACGCCGTACGACTTCCAGGACGCGGCGGTCACCTGCATCGAGAAGGACGTGGTGCCGGGCCGCCGCGACGTGCGCCGGCTCTGCGAGATCCTGCTCGGCGGCGACAGGGTCGGGCAGGTCGGCTACGACGCGCTGCCGCCGCTGGCCCGCGACGTCTACGACCGGCTCGCCCCGATAGGCCTCGACCTGCGCAAGAGCACCGTGCAGCGGGCACTGCTCGACCTGAACGGCCGGCCCGAGCTGCAGCCCTGCTCGCACCTGCTGTGGATGCTGCGCTACCTGCTGCCCGACGGCGCCGTCCGGCCGATCATGGGCTCGCGCCGGCTCGGCGAGCGCTCCATCCAGGAGAGCTGGGACCTCTCGATCGGCAAGCACCAGCGGTACATCATCGAGCTGGGCTACGAAGGGGTCACCGTCGAGCAGGTGGTGGAGCGGCGGCTCCGCCGGACCGTGTACGCACCCGACGCGACCGCGGCCGTCGCCCTGCGCGCCGTCGAGGACTCGATCCTGTTCCTCGGCAGCCGCCGGTTCACCGACGAGCTGGGCGCGCGGGCCGTCGAGCTGCTCGCCGCCGAGCGCACCGTCGACGACGCTCCTGACGTGCTGCGCCGCATCCGGCGGCTGCTGGCGCACTACCGGGCCACCGAGCCCGAGCTGCCCGCGTGGTGCGGGGCGTTCGTCACCGCCGGCTACGCGCACTACTGCACCCTGCTGCCGACCGCGTTCGTCGACGACGAGACCGGCGTGCGGCAGGTCGGCGCGATGCTCGGGTTCCTCTTCTCCATGGAGAGCCTCGCGCTGTCCCTCGGCTGCGACCGGGCCCAGCTCGAGATCGCCGTCCGGCAGTCGCACCCCGAGGCGCCGGCGAAGGTCGCGCTGCTGTGGGCCGCGCACCACCAGCTCGGCCTGCTGCCCCTGGCGGACCTGCGGGCCCGGTGCGCCGGGCTGCTCGGCAACCCGCTGGTGGTGCCGACGTTCCCGCAGTACCTGAGCGGGTTCGTCCAGGCGCTGGAGCCGGTGCCGAAGCTGGCCGCGTTCGTGGTCGAGGTGATGTCCGACGCGTTCGCCCAGCTGCCTGACCCGGTGCTGCTGCCGTGGCTGCCGACGCTCATCACCACCCTGCGCGACCAGGCGGCGGAGCTGGTGCCCGTGCTGATCCGCGAGGCCGGCCGCACCTTCCCGGCGACCCTGCCGGCCGTCGACGCCTGGATCCCACCGTGGACCGCGCCGGCCACCGGCGGCGCCAGCGAGGTCGGCGGGGTCGGCTCAGGCGGGTTCGCGGGCGGCGGCGCGGCAGGGGTTGGTAGCGCGGGGTCCGGTCGGGCGGGGGCCGGGGCCGGGCTGTTCGATGGCGACGGCTTCGTGCCGGGGTCGCAGCGGTGGGATGCGGCGATGCCGGTGGCGCGGCTGCTGGCCGAGCATCGCGTAGCCAGCGACGGCGTGGCCGAGCTGCTCGGGATATCCGGCGACGGGGAGGCGGCGCCCGGCTGGGTCGACCTCGACGCGTTCGGGGCTTCCGGCGGCGAGACGGGGTCCGGCGCGCCCGGCAGCTCCGCGGTCCAGGCGTTGCTCGCATCCCACCCCGGCGCGGCAGAGGCTGTGGAGGCGCTGCTGGTCGCGGGTTAGACGAGTCTGCCTCGTGGTCTCGTGGTCGTGGCATTTCGGTGGGCGGGGCGCCGGAGTTCCACGACCGCGAGGCGGGAGGGCGGCCGGGGGGGCGGTGGCGGTCACCTAGCTTGCGTGGCGGGAGGGGTGGCCGCCGGGGCGCGGGCGGTGGCCACGTTGCTCGCGGTGGGAAGCGGGCAGGGTGCGGGCGGTGGCCACGATGCTCGCGCGGTGGGAGGGCGGCGCTCGCGTGGTGGGAGGGCGGCCGGGGCGCGGGCGGTGGCCACAATGCTCGCGTGGTGGGAGGGCGGCCGGGGCGCGGGCGGTGGCCACAATGCTCGCGTGGTGGGAGGGCGGCCGGGGCGCGGGCGGCGGTCACCTTTGCCGCGAGGCGGGACTGGCACAGGGACCTTAGCGTGGTGGCCATGGAGCCCTCGGCGATCGTGATCAGCGTCATCGCCTGCTTCGGGGCGGCCGTCGCGTTGGTCGTCGTCGCGGCGGTGGTGGCCGCGCGGCGGGAGCGGGAGCGGCGGGAGGCGTTGCGGCTCTGGGCGAAGCGGCACGGCTGGCAGGTGGTGGAGAAGCCGCAGGTCGACTGGGGGCGGCGGATGCCGGGGCGCAACCGGCGAGGCGTGTCGCTGGCGCTGTTCGGCACGCTGGGCGGGCGGCCGGTGGCGGTGGGGGACTACTCGTACACGACGACGTCGACGTCGACCGGCGCCAACGGGGCCACTCAGACGACGACCACGACACACCACTACGTGGCGGTGGTGACACGGCTGCGGATGCCCCTGCCGAGCGTGGCCGTGCACCGGCGGGGCGGCGGGTCGAAGCTGTGGCGGTCGATGTTCGGCGACAAGTTGACGGCCGTCGGGATCGAGGCGTTCGACCGGGCGTACCGGGTGAACTCGCCGGACCCCAGCCTGGTCCGGATGGTGCTCGGCGGGGCGCTGATCAACGAGCACGTCGCGGGGCGGGTGCCGGACTGGAGCGTCGAAGGCAATGAGCTGCTGACGTTCGTGCAGGGGCGGATCGGGCCGCCGGAGCGCATCCCGGCGCAGATCGGGCCGCTGCTGCGGGTCGCGGAGCTGATCGAGGCCCACGCCAGGACCTGACGCCCGGCCACCGATTGGAGCGCCCGTCGACCGGAAGCGCCCGCGAGACGGAAGCGGCCACCGGCTGGAAGCGCTCCGCAGGACGGGAGCGCTGGCCGACCGGAAGCGCCCGCGGACGGAAATGCCCGGCGGACGGAAGCGGACGGGAAGCGCCGCGTCAGCGGGAACTGTCGTATCGGGCCTGGGCGACGGAGATGGCGGGCATCTCGGCCTCGACGAGCTCGATCAGCTCGGTGAGCTTGACGGCGATGCGGCGGCCTGCGTCGGTGAGGCTGTACTCGACCCGGGGCGGGATCGTGCTCTGCACGGTGCGCAGCACCAGGCCGTCGCGCTCCAGGGCGTGCAGGGTCTGCGACAGCATCTTCTCGCTGACGCCGTCGACGCGGCGGCGCAGCTCATTGAAGCGGTGGGTGCCGTCCAGCAGGGCGGCCATGGACAGGATGCCCCAGCGGCCGGCAACGGTGTCCATGACCGGCCGCGACGTGCAGTTCTTCGCGAAGACGTCGAAGACCAGCTCCTCGTAGGACATTCCCTAACGGTAACTCAAAGGTTGCACTTTCTAGAAGTTAGTGCTTACTGTGGGAGAGTAGACCAGAACGAGGGAGTTCTCATGACCATCACCGTCACCGGTGCCACCGGACAGCTGGGCCGGTTCGTCGTCGCCGCGCTCAAGGGGCAGGGTGCCGACGTCGTCGCCGCGGTCCGCGACACGGACAAGGGCAAGGACCTCGGCGTGCCGGTCCGGCTCGCCGACTACGACCGGCCGGAGACGCTGGTGCCGGCGTTCGAGGGCACCGACCGGCTGCTGTTCGTCTCGGGCAGCGAGGCGGGCAGGCGGGTCGAGCAGCACCGGGCCGTCGTCGAGGCCGCTGTGAAGGCCGGCGTCGGTCACCTCGTGTACACGAGCATCACCAGGGCGGACACCTCGATCAACCCGCTCGCGCCGGAGCACCGGGCGACGGAGGAGCTGATCGTCGCGTCGGGGCTGCCGTACACCTTCCTGCGCAACAACTGGTACCTGGAGAACTACACGGGCAACCTGGGCACGGCGCTGGAGCACGGGGTGATCCTCGGCGCGGCCCGTGACGGCCGGGTGGCGGCCGCGACCCGCGAGGACTTCGCCGCGGGCGCGGTGGCGGTGCTCACCGGCGAGGGGCATGCCGGGCGGATCTACGAGGTCGGCGGCGACGTGGCCTTCTCGATGGCGGACGTCGCCGCGACGGTCACCGCGCAGTCGGGGACCGAGGTCGCGTACCAGGATCTGCCGGAGGCCGACTACGCGCAGGCGCTGATCGGGTTCGGGCTGCCCGAGGGGTTCGCGCGAGTGCTTGCCGCCGCCGACGCGTCGATCGCGCAGGGCAGCCTCGACGTGGTCACCGGCGACCTGTCGGCGCTCATCGGCCGCCCCACCACGACCCTCGCCGAGGCGGTTGCGGCGGCACTGCGGCAGCGCAGCTGAGCAGGCACGGGACACGATCCCGGTCGCCCGGCGTGCCCGCGCCGGCCGAACGATCCGGGTCGCGGACGTGCCCTGAGGGCTAGACCGACAGCGCCACCGTGGCGACGCCCGCGCCGACCAGTGCCACCGCCCACACGGTGTCCAGGTCGACGCGGGCCAGCCGCTCCAGGCGCAGCCCCACCGTCTGGTAGACCAGCAGCGCGATAGCGCCCGCCACCGCCACCATGGCCGCGGTGTGCACGCCGGTGGCGAGGAAGCCCATCCACAGCGGGTCGCCGCCACCGCCGTGGTCGTGGCCCGTGGTCAGGCCCGACGGCGGGTTCGCGACCAGCACTGGCACGAGCATGAGGCCGGCGCCGTGGACGCTCGACATCAGAAACGACCAGCCGGCCAGCTGTGCCGGGGACAGGTGCAGGCCGGGCGCGCCGACGTGCCGCCGCGACACCGCCCGCCACAGGCCGAAGCCGACCAGGACGACGCCGCCGCCGATGGCGACGAACCTGGTCGCGACCACCGACTGCAGGGCGCTGACGAGCCCCGCGACCACGAAGATCGAGGCGGCGTGCCCGGCGGCGATCGGGACGAGCGCCCGCAGCACCGCGGCGCGGCTGCGCTCCTGCACGCCGTTGGCGACCGCCAGCAACCAGCCCATGCCGGGGTTGAGGCCGTGGAACGCACCCATCGCCGCGAGCAGCACGATCACCGGCATGGTCCCGCAGCCTAGTGCGGATGTCCCCCGATCGGTGGACACCGCCGGGGTGGTATTCCCGGCAACACCTCAGGCGGCTCCCGGCGGCGTCGATGGCAGGCGCGTCGCGGTCACCCGGTCTTGAGGAGCACGGATGCGCCCTGGAGTGCGAAGCCTCGCGTTGCGCCTGCTGATGGCGGCGGGCGGCGGCCTGGCGGCAGTAAGCCAAGCGACCCCCGCCGCCGCCGCGCAGGGCACCACGCCGCCACCGCACACCGCCGCACCGCACGTCGCCGCACCGCACGTCGCCGCACCGCGCACCGCCACGCCACCGCGCACCGCCACGCCACCGCGCACCGCCACGCCACCGCGCGCCGCCACGCCACCGCGCGCCGCCACGCCACCGCGCGCCGCCACGCCACCGCGCGCCGCCTCGCCACCGCACGCCGCCTCGCCACCGCACGCCGCCTCGCCACCGCGCACCGTCGGCGGCGTGCTGACGCCGTACGCCGTGCCGGTACCGCGGCCGTTGGTGTCGACCCTGTCGCGGGTGCGCGGCCCCGTCGCCGGCGGCACGGAGGTGAGCATCACCGGCGGCAACCTGAGCACCGCCACGGCGGTGAAGTTCGGCGAGACCGCGGCCCAGTTCCGCAAGGCGGAGACGAACGGGGTGACCAGACTGGTCGCCACGACGCCGCCGCACGCCAAGGGGTACGTCGGCGTGACCGTGGTCAACGCCGCCGGGGCGAGCCCGCTGAACTCGCAGGCGCGCTTCCTGTACCTGCCGCCGCTGCCGGTGGTGACGGGCCTCAGCGCCGCGAGCGCGTCCGTGCTGGGCGGTGACGTGCTGGCCATCACCGGCACGAACCTCGACGGGGCCACCGCGGTCCGTATCGGCGCCAACGCCGCGACCAACGTCAAGGTGCTGTCGCCGACGTCGATCGCGTTCACCGTGCCGCCGAAGCTGGCCCGGGGCGTCTACGACGTGACGGTGGTGACGCCGTCCGGCACCAGCGCGACCGTTGCCGCGGACAAGCTGGCGATCGTCAACCCGCCCGCGCCGACCATCGTCTCGCTGAGCGTGACCAGCGGCCCGACGTACACGACCACGCCGGTGATCGTGACCGGCACGAACCTCAGCGGCGTCACGGCGGTGCGCGTCGGCGACACGAGCACGCTGTACCAGCGCATCTCCGACACCCAGCTGCGGGTCACGATGCCGGTGCACGCGGCCGGCCGGGCGACGGTGAAGGTCACCACCGTCGGCGGGGTCGTGGAGGGCACCGCCGCGCCGTTCACCTACCTGGCACCCCCGCCGCCGTCCGTCGGCGCGGTCATCCCGACTGCCGGCGGGACCAGGACGTGGACGACGGTCGAGGTCTCCGGGGCCAACTTCGCCACGGTTGACCGGGTCACCTCCAACGGCGCGGTGGTCTCGTTCGTGAAGCTGTCGGAGAGCCGGCTCAAGGTGTACCTGCCGCCGCGCACCCCCGGCACGGTGCAGCTCCAGGTCATCACCAAGGGGGGCGCCAGCGCCGCCGTCCCCGCGTCGATCTTCACCGACAAGATCTGACGCACCGGGAGGGAGGGGCCGCCACGGGGGCGGCCCCTCCTGACCGATTCAGATGCGTGAGGTGAACGTCGACAGGTACCGGTCGGCCACCGGCGCCCCGGCGTTGGTGAAGCAGGCGATGGTGACGAGGGCGGTGCCGCCCGAGTCGCTCCACAGCTTCTCCAGGCCGCAGTAGTTCGACGTGTCGCCGTAGGCGGTCACCTGCGAGTGCGTCTCCTTCTGGTGCAGGTCCGGATACTTGATGACCATGCCGCCGAGCGAGTTGGCGCCGAAGCCGTAGACGCTGTTGAAGTTCGTCTGCCCGGTGAACGCGTTGGCGACGTAGCCGAAGTAGGCCGGCACGGTCGCGGTGACCGCCCGCTGCCGGTGGAACGAGGCGACGAACTCGGAGTCCATGAGCGCGCCGGTGAGCGGGTTGTAGCAGGCGACGAGCGCGGTGACGTCGGTGCCCGACCAGACCCAGCGGGCCACCTTGCACCGGCGTGCCTGCGCGTTGGGCTGCACCGCGGTCACCTGGATGTTGCCGGCCTGGACGCCGGCCGCGCCGACGCCCGTGAAGCGCACCGTGTAGTACCCGGGCGACGACGGCACCACGGTGATGGGGCCGCCGGTGGAGTTGTACTGCTGCACGATCGCGCCCGGCGAGGCCACCTGCACGGAGGCGTACGTGTTCGCCGCGGGCACCACGCCGGAGCTCAGCGTCCACAGCACCGTGAACGGCGTGTCGGCCGGTACCCCGCCGGGCTTGAAGCACTGCACGTCGACGACCTCGTCGACACCGGAGATGTTCCAGCGGACCGCCTCGCAGAACCGGCCGTCGGCGGCGACCGCGGTGACGTGCGGGATGCCCCGGGCGCCGGCGACCCCGACCTGCGGGAACCGCACCAGGTAGCGGCCGGTGGCCACCTTGATCCCGTCGGCCCAGGCGGCGGGGGCGAACGTCTTCCAACTGCCCCACTGGTAGGTGGTCGGCAGTGTGTTCCACACCGTGATGGTGGGGTCCTTCACGTACGCGAATCCCCAGCGGTCAGGAGTGGCGGCCTGTGCGGGGGCGGAGGGGAGGAGGAGGGCTGCCGTCACCATGGCGGTGGCGACGGCGAGCAGGCGTCTGCGCATCCGTGCTCCAATCGATATTGATCGATACTGCTGCCTGTACTGTGCCGGGGGTTGCACGAAAACGCTGTCGTATTCAATACATTTCTCACCCCGGATGAAATGCATGACGGGGCATCGCCCTCACCCGCGGGACCGCTACCCTTTGCCGGACTTCGATCCTTGCTGGGGGTGAACCCGGGTGCGACGAATCCTCATTGCGGTGGCCGCCGCCGGTGCCGTGAGTGCACTGGGAGCTTGCACGGCGTCGGGCGCGGAGGAGGTGGGCACGCCCAACCTCGCGGACCGGGGCGTCACGATGACCACGGTGAAGCCCACCCGTCAGGACCTGACCAACAAGGTCAGCCTCAGCGGCAAGGTCCAGCTCGGCCCGACCTTCGGCCTGGTCGCCCCGGTCGACGGCGAGATCCGCTATCTCGACGTGAAGGCCCCCACGAGCACACCGACCAAGCCGACCAAGGTCGCCAACGTCTGGGCCGGCGGCAAGGCCACGCCGATCGAGGTGCCGGCCGGCGCCGTCTTCAGCGGCCGGCTCGTCGACGACCGGTCCAAGGTGACCGCCGGCATGCCGGTCGTGTCGGCCAAGCAGTCCGGGTACGGCGTCGTCGCGGACATCGACGGTTCCCAGGCGTACCAGATCTCGGACCAGCTCGAGTCGGTGCAGGCGCAGATCAAGAGCGGCCCCGGGCCGTTCCCGTGCACCGTGCTCGGCACGCTGGCCGCCCTGCCGGCCGGCGCGATCCCCGAGCCGGTGACGCCGCAGCCCAACCCGTCGGCCTCGGCCGCGCCGCCGCCGAGGATCGTCGGCCAGCAGCAGCAGCCGTCGGAGCCGACCGGCATGCGGCTGGTGTGCGTCCCGCCGGCCGACGTCAAGGCGATCAACGGCGCCGCCGCGACCGTCGAGGTGATCACCGCCCGGGTCGCCGGCGCTCTCGTGCTGCCGGTCGAGGCGGTCGCCGGCTCGCAGGGGCACGGCAAGGTCGACGTCGTCAAGGCCGACCAGACGCGGGAGACCCGCGAGGTCACGCTCGGCCTCAGCGACGGCAAGGTCATCGAGATCAAGAGTGGCCTCACCGGCGACGAGACCATCGCGGTCCCCGGACCCAACCTGCCCGCCGCCAAGAACAACGAGCCGGTGCCGGGGTTCACCAAGTGACCCCGCTCATCGAGATGCGGGGCATCACCAAGACCCTCAAGGGGCAGCAGGAGCCCCGGGTGATCCTCGACGGCGTCGACCTCACCGTCGGGCGCGGCGAGAGCGTGGCGATCCTCGGCCGGTCCGGCTCCGGCAAGAGCACCCTGCTGAGCCTCATCGGGCTGTTCGACCGGCCCGACCAGGGGCAGTACCTGATGGGCGGCCGCGACCTGGCCCGCATCCCCGAACGCAAGGCCGCCGCCCTGCGCAGCGCCGAGTTCGGCTTCGTCTTCCAGCGCTTCTTCCTGCTCAAGCACCTCACCGCCGCGCAGAACGTGGCGATGGCCCTGGTCAACGGGCAGGGCTGGCTGCCGCGCCGGCACCGCCGGGCCCGCGTGCTGGACGCCCTCGACCAGGTCGGCATCGCGCACCTGGCCAAGCACCGACCCGCGAAGCTGTCCGGCGGCGAGCAGCAGCGGGTCGCGGTCGCCAGGGCCCTGGTACGCAGCCCGAGCCTGCTGCTCGCCGACGAGCCCACCGGCGCGCTGGACACCGAGACCGGCAACCTCGTCATCGAGGTGATGCGCGCCGCCACCGACCGCGGCTGCGGCCTGATCCTCGTCACGCACGACCAGGCCCACGCCGCCAAGATGCAGCGCGTGCTGTCCCTGCGCGACGGGGTCCTGCACGACGGGGTCCTGCACGACGGGGTCCTGCACGACGGGGTACTGAGCGACGGGGTGCCGGCATGACCGGCCCGCAGCGGAGCGAGGAGCCGGGCATCATAAGCGCAGTTCGACGGTCAGGGCGGCGCCGGAGCGCAGCGGAGGTGACGTCATGACCGTTCCGCGCGCGCTTCGGCTCTCCGGCCGGCTGCGGTCGGCGCTCATCATCGGCGGGCAGGGCATCCGCTCCCGCAAGCTGCGCACGTTCCTGTCGATGATCAGCCTGTTCCTCGGCGTCCTGGCGGTCGTCACCGTGCAGGCCGGCGCCGAGACCGCCAAGACGCTGCGCCTCGCCGACCTGGAGCTGCACGTCGGCAAGGACGGCACCCGCCAGATGTACGTGCCGCCGACCGCCGACGCGATGGACGCCGCCCTCACCAGCGTCGCCGGCAAGCCCGGCGCGGTCGGCATGATGCAGTACCAGGCGATCATCGGCGAGCCGAACGTCCTGCCGATCAACCAGGGCGCGGCGCCGTTCGACAACAACGACGGCGGCTACTACGGCCCGTCCATGGAGATGTACTGCGACCCGGTGACCGGCGGCTGCCGCCCGGTGCAGAGCGAGGCGATGACCCAGCCGAAGGGCCAGGCGATCGAGCTGGTTCTGCAGGGCCTCACCGGCGACGTGCGGCAGTTCCGCCCGTTCCGCCCGGTCTCCGGCGCCTGGCTCGACTTCGGCGGCGAGCCGTCCTACTCGCCGCGGCTGGTGCTCAACAAGGAGGCGGCGAAGGGCTTCAGCCGCTACCGGATCCCCGCCGAGATGCGCGTCGAGGGCGCCACCGCCAACCCGACGCCCCGCATCATCGGGGTCGTCGACGACGGCAACTCCCAGCCGACCGCGTACGTCCGGGTCGACGAGATGCGCAACTGGATGCCGAAGACCACGGCGAACCAGATGTACGGCCCCGGCCTGCAGCTCTTGTTCGCGCCGTCCGCCGGGGAGACCGAGGCGCTGGTGATCCGCAAGCTCACCGCGCTCGGGTTGCCCGGCGACATGCTGCGCGTGGAGACCATCAACGCCCGCAAGGACATCGCGGGCGAGCTGGCGATCATCCGCTGGATCTTCCTCGGCATGGCCGCCCTGGTCCTGCTCATCGGCGTGGCCGGCATCCTCAACGTCGGCCTGGCCACCGTCGGCGAGCGGGTCGAGGAGTTCGCGCTGCGGCGCGCGGTCGGCACGCCCCGCTCGCTGCTGGCCGGGATCGTCCTGGCCGAGACGCTGCTGACCGGGCTGCTCACCGCGGCCGCCGCGATCGGGCTGGCGGTGGTCGCGCTCGACGTCGGCGCCGGCCTGCTCGGCTCGCGGGTACCGCAGCTGCAGGAGACGACGTTCCCTTGGCAGGCGGGCGTCGCCGGGGTCATCGCGGGCCTGGTGGCGGGCCTGCTCGGCGGACTCATCCCGGCCATCCGGGCCGCCCGGATCCCGATCGCCACCGTCATGCGGGCCTGAGCGAGGGGGTGCTCACCGGAGCACCCCCTCGCCGTGCCAGGGCTACGGGGCCCAGGGGTTCTCCACGGACCACGTGGTGTCCTCGGTGAACGACCCGGGCGCGTCCCACGCGTTCGGGCCGCCCGGGGTGGCCAGCCACAGCTCCGCGTTGCGGTGCCGCAGGTACTGGCCGGGGAAGTTCCAGGCGGTCAGCCGCACGCCGCCGGTGCCCTGCTGGGCGCACCAGGTGGCGTCGGCCTTGAACAGTGCCGAGTTGTCGTTGGGATCCTTGCGGACCCGGTACGACTGGTGCCGCAGGTAGTGGCCGGGGAAGTTGCGCGACTCGAAGGAGTAGCACGACGCGTCGGCCAGGCCGGGCACGATCCGCCAGGTCGCGTCCTGCTTGAGCAGCGTGCTGCTGTTCGCGTCGACGACCTCGGTGTAGCCGAGGCTGTTCTGGTGCCGGATGTACCGGGTGGTGCAGCACGGCGTGACGACCCGGAACGACCGGTACACGTTGGTGGGCAGCGTGGCCGGCGGCGGCGGGTTGGTGGAGGCGTTGATCAGCGCCTGGTTCGCGGCCCGGATGCGGGCCGTGTCGACCTTCACCACCTGCCGGTCGTAGGTGAGGAAGCCGTTGCTCTCGTTCTCCACGTCGGTGATCTCGGTGTAGACCGACGCGGACAGCCCGGCCGGCATGCCGCCGGTGCGGATCTGGTCGTACAGGCCGACGAGGCGGTTGTTGAGTGCCGCGGCGTTGGCCTGGTCCTCGTAGCTGAAGCCGTTGCCCGGCGACCATTCGTGGCCCGCCACGCGCAGGCCGAGGCCGCCGAACTCGCCCAGGACCGCGGCCCGGGTCGCGGTCGGCAGGGTGGAGCCGGGACCGACGTAGATGTGGTTGTCGATCACGTCGCCGTTGCCGCCGTCGACGGAGCCGCAGCAGTTGACCCCGCTCATGTTGTTCACCAGGCGCGACGGGTCGTAGGCCTTGACCTCGTTGGCGATGCGGGCCTGGTCGTACTGCCCCCAGCCCTCGTTCTGGTTGACCCACATGACCAGCGACGGCGAGCTGCGGTGCTGGTCGATGATGCGGTCGTACTCCGCCTCCCACTGGGTGCGCGCGGCGGTGGTCGGGTTCTTGCCGGTCGGCATGGCCGGCATGTCCTGCCACACCAGCAGGCCGAGCTGGTCGGCGTGGTAGAACCAGCGCTGCGGCTCCACCTTGATGTGCTTGCGGACCATGTTGAAGCCGAGGTCCTTGTGCGCCTGCAGGTCGAAGCGCAGGGCGGCGTCGGTCGGCGCGGTGTAGATGCCGTCGGGCCAGTAGCCCTGGTCCAGGGTGCCGGACTGGAAGACGAACTGGCCGTTGAGCAGGATGCGCAGCTTGCCGTTGACGGTGCCGACGGAGATCGAGCGCATGCCGGCGTAGCTGCCGACGGAGTCCACGACCGTCGAGCCGCTCTTGAGGTCGATCCGGACGGTGTACAGGAACGGGTCGCTGGGCGACCAGCGGTGCGCGTTGGGCACCGGGACGCTGAACGCGGTGCCGGTGCCGCCGTTGGCCGTGCCGACCTGGGTGGCGCCGTCGAGCACGGTCGCGGTCACGGTGTGCCCGGACAGCCCGGCGCCGTGCACGGTGACCGACAGCGTGTTGTTGGCCAGGTTCGGCACCAGGTCGACCCGGGTGACCCGGGCCGCCGGGGTCGGCTCCAGCCAGACCGTCTGCCAGATGCCGGAGGCGCCGGTGTAGAAGATGCCGCCGCCCGCGTGCGGCAGCACGTCGTTGCGGCGCTGCTTGCCGACCGCCTGGGTGCCGGCGTCCGTGGGGTCGTAGACGCCGACGACAATGGTGTTGGTGCCGCCGTTGAGCAGCGGGGTGATGTCGTAGGTGAAGGCGTCGAAGCCTCCACTGTGGACGGCGCCGGCCTGGGTGCCGTTCACCCAGACCGTGCTCTGCCAGTCCACGGCGCCGAAGTTGAGCTGGACGCGGCGGCCCGCCCAGCCCGACGGGACGGTGAAGGTGCGGCGGTACCAGAGCCGGTCGTTCTCGGTGACCTTGCGCTGGATGCCCGACAGGGCCGACTCGACGGGGTACGGCACGCGGATCTGCTCGCCGAACGTCGCCGGCGGGGTGGTCTGGCCGCTACCGGTGACCGCGAAGTCCCAGATGCCGTTGAGGTTGAGCCAGTCGGTGCGGGTCAGCTGCGGGCGGGGGTACTCCGGCAGCGGGTTGGTGGTGGGCACCGAGTTGGTCCACGGGGTGGTCATCGGTGGCGTCTTGGGGGTCCAGGCGCTCGCGGGCGTCGACGTGGCGATCACGGTGCCCGCGGCGGCCAGCAACGGTGCCAGTGCCAGGGCGAACCATCTTGAGAGCTTCATAAGAGGGGCTCCTCGAGGTATGCGTCAGCCCCGGTGGCGGCCGAGGCTGGTCCGTGGGAACGACGGACGTCCCCACGGACCAACACATACACTCACAATCCAACGAAGAGTGTCAAGAGTCACTCATCAATGTCCCGCACCCCTGCGGCGTTGGATCGAACATTTTTGAACACGGTCATGCGCCGAACGCCTCCCACGAGCCCGCCGCGGGCCGGTTGGCCGCGACGGAGCTGCCGGCGGCGACGACGGCTGCGGTGAGCAGCCTTCGCCAGCGGCGCGGGGATGGTGCCATCGCGGGGTGTCCTTCCTGGGCTGATGGGGGTTCCAGCCAGGCAAGACGCGCGCCGATCGCGCTTCCTGAGACCCGCTCGCGGCAAGGCGCCGACCTGTCGCGCGCGGGCGGGGGGACAACTGTCGCGGTGGATGGCGGCCACCGTGTTCGTTATCGGGGTTAACTAACCATCGACGGCGCCGCACGGCAATGCCGAGTTTTTCGAGATGCGGCATTTCGACCGTTCTACGGAAAACTGATGGCAGTCGATGCGCATATTGAGAACCTCAGAGGTTTTCGTTATAGAACCGTGATATCTCGCAAAATCGCTCACCTGTGGTAACCGTCACATGTTTTGTTTGTCCGGCTTTATGGTTTTTGAAGGCCGGTCATCGCCCGGAAACACCCCGGTAACCGATTACGCAGCGTGGGATTTCCGGACCTGAGCGGTTACCGGTCAGTAACTACGGGCCTTGTCCGCACCCGGGGGAGGCGGCAACATCGTCCGCACGCCCCACCCCGGTTCCACCCCCTGCCGCGCAGGGCCGGCCAGGGCGTCGAGACACCAAGGCCGGTGCGAGCGCCCGCAAGTGACAGGGAGCCGCCGCACCGTCCGCGACCCCCGCGACCCAAGAGGAGCTTCACGTGTCCGTAGCTCAGGGCAGCGCGGTGAAGGGCCGTACGCGATGGAAGCGTTTCGCAACCGTCGTCGTGCCCGCCACCTTCATCGCCGGCGCCATCGTCTTCGGCCAGGCCACCGGCGCGATCGCCGCGTCGTTCAGCGTCTCCGGCCAGCAGTTCAAGGTCTCCGCCGACAAGCTCGAGGGCACCGGCTTCGTCCAGTACGGCGGCGTCGCCACGGAGAAGGGCGGCAACCCCGCCAACCCGGCCGACCCGAAGAACCACTTCGTCGCGGTCTCCGGCATCAAGTCCGCGAAGCTCTACAACCTGTGCCAGTCGGTCAAGGTCCCCGGGCTGCCCGTCAGCATGGTGATCCACGCCGGCCAGGCCGCGGGTGCCCCCGCCGAGGCGACCGACCTGCTGATCGACCTGACGTCGCTCAAGGGTGACGCCACGTTCCAGAACATCCAGATCGGCATCGACGCGTCCGACCTGACCAAGGGTGGCCCCAACGCCAAGAGCCTGCAGCAGGGCAGCTTCGCCCAGCAGGCGGACAGCGTGGTCATCACCAACCTCAAGCAGGTTGCCTGGTCGACCACCGCCGGCACGTTCAAGCTGACCGGGCTGGACCTCAGCCTCTCCACCGGTGGCACCCCCTTCGAGTGCTTCTAGTTCCACGGCCTGGGCCCGCGGCGTCACATCCGCGGGCCCAGGTGTTTGCTGTCAGTACTTCCAGCTGGAGGACCCCGTGACCACTCCTCACCCCTCGCACGTCAAGCGCCGTGCGACCTTCGGTGGGTGGCGCGCACAGCGGCCGTTCTGGGGTGGCCTGTTCCTGCTCCTGTCCGGGCTCGAACTGTTCCTCAGCGCAAACCTGCAACTCGCCCTGGAGGTCCACTTCGGACCGACCGGGTTCCTGTCCTACGTGATCCCGGCGATGCTCGTCCTCTGCGGCGTACTCACCTGGCTGTCCCCCGGCCAGCGGCTGTTCTACGGCATCCTGGGCACGCTCACCGCGCTGTACTCGATCATCGGGCTCAACCTCGGTGGCTTCTTCCTCGGCATGGTGCTCGGCGTCGTGGGCGGTGGCCTGGCCGCCGCCTGGTCGCCGGGGGCCGGCGCGGCCGCGGACGGCACCGAGGCGCAGGACGGCGAGCCGGCGTACGAGCGGGCACCGCTCAACGACCTGCTCGACGAGGAGCCGGAGCGCACCGCGTCCGAGCGGCCGTCGCTGAGCAAGGCGACCGACCCGGCCGCCTACGACGAGCCGACCCGGGAGCAGCCGGCGTTCGACGAGCCGGCCGGCCGGCACACCTCCGGGGTGCTGACCGACTCGCTGCCGAGCGCGCAGCGCAGCCCGCTGCACGACGACTACCAGGCACCGTCGCGCGGCGGGGCGGGCAGCGCCGACGACGAGCGCCCGCCGGCCGGCCACGACGGCCTGCCCCGGCGCCGCGGCCTCGGTGTCCCGCTGTTCGCGCTGCTGCTCACCGGTACCGTCGCGGGCGCCTCGCTGGTCGGCGCCACCCACGGCGCCACGCCGGCCTTCGCGGCGCCGACCACCTGCGCCAGCCCTTCCGTGACGGGCAGCACCGGCGCCCGGCCGGCGGCCAGCGGCGGGGCGGCCTCGGCGGCGCCGAGCCCCAGCCCCTCGCCGACGAAGACCGAGGAGAAGAAGCCGGGCCTGTTCGACTGGCTCGATGACCTCTTCGGCGGCAAGAAGGCCGACCCGGTGCCTTCGGTGTCACCCACCACGGCACCCTCGGCGCCCACCTCCGCCGCGGTGCCGAGCGCCGTGAAGACCCCGTCGAAGTCGGCGTGCCCGAGCGCCTCGGCCACGCCGAACGACAAGAAGGCCCAGGTCGCCGCCGGCCAGCCGTTCGTGGCGTCGGCGCCGTCAATCCTCATCGCGGACCAGATGACGATGGACAGCCTCGTCTACGACGGGGTGGCGGAGCTGACGAGGAAGGACGGCAGCAAGGTCAAGGTGCTGGCGTTCAGCATGAAGAACTCGGTGTCCAAGCCGTTCGAGCTGCGGACCCCCGGAGCGCCGAAGCTGCTGCTGACGAAGAGCACCTCGCTGACCGTCGAGGGCAACGTGAAGTTCTACACGTCGAAGTTCTCGGCCAACGTGCTGGGCATCCTGCCGCTGACCTTCACCCCGTCGTTCCCGCCGCCGCCGATCCCGCTGCCGGGGTACTACACCAACTGCAACATCGAGCTGGTGTACGTGCAGTCCAACGTGCTGCGGGCGCCCGGCCTGAGCATCGCCTACGCGTCCTGAGGGGGTGGAAGTCGATAGGTCATCGGCGTCTCCGACAACCTGATCGGTGACGCCACCGACCTGGCACCATCGACTTCCACCACCGGCGCCAGCCCGAGCCGCTCGGCCAGGGCGATCCCCTCCGCGACCGTGTTGACCGGCCCGCAGGGCACGCCCGCCGCCGTCAGCACTTCGATCCAGTGGGTTTTCTCCCGGTGTACCGTCACCGCCTCGATCGCCGCCGTCAGCGCCGCGCGGTGCGCGACTCGCCCCGAGTTCGTGGCGAAGCGCCCGTCCTGCGGCAGCCCGAGGGCCGACGCCAGCCGCTCGAACTGCCGGTCGTTGCCCACGGCGACCGCGAACTCCCCGTCGGCGGCCCGCAGCGTCTCGTACGGCGCGATGCTCGGGTGCCGGTTGCCCATCCGCCCCGGGACCACGCCGGCGTTCAGGTACCCCGAGGCCTGGTTGACCAGCCCCGCCAGGAGGCTGCTGAGCAGGTCCACCTCGACCCGCTGGCCCCGGCCGGTGCGCTCCCGGGCGTACAGGGCGGCCAGGATCCCGGCCGTGAGCTGCTGGCCGGCCAGCACGTCCACCAGCGCGACCCCGACCTTCGTCGGCGTGCCGCCGGGGTCGCCGGTGATCGACATCAGGCCGCCGACCGCCTGCACCAGGAAGTCGTAGCCCGGGGCGGGCTGGTGGCGCCCGAAGCCGGTGACGCTCGCGTACACCAGCCGCGGGTTGCCGATCTGCTCGTAGCCCAGGCCGAAGCGCTCCATGGTGCCCGGGGCGAAGTTCTCCACCAGCACGTCCGCCGCCGCGGCCAGCTCGAGGGCCTGCCGCCGGCCGTCGTCGGTGCCCAGGTCCAGCGCCAGCCCGCGCTTGTTGCGGTTGACCGACAGGAAGTAGGTCGACCGGCCGTCGGCCGCGAACGGCGGACCCCACGCGCGGGTGTCGTCGCCCGCGCCGGGCCGCTCCACCTTGACGACGTCGGCGCCCAGGTCGCCGAGCGTCATCGTGGCGATCGGCCCGGCGAGGACCCTGGAGAAGTCCGCGACGAGGATGCCGTCGAGCGCGCCCACGGTCGTCAGATGCGCGCCAGTGCGGCCCGCAGCGGGTCGAGGCCCAGCGAGCCGAGGTTGAGCGCGTCGCGGTGGAACGCCTTCAGGTCGAAGTCCGCGCCCTTGCGGGCCCGGGCGTCGTCGCGGGCGGCCAGCCAGGCGCGCTCGCCGAGCTTGTAGGCCGGGGCCTGGCCGGGCCAGCCCAGGTAGCGGTTGAGCTCGAAGCGCAGGCTCTTCTCCTCGACCCGGCAGTGCGCGCGCAGGAACTCCCAGCCCAGCTCGGGCGTCCACCGCTCGCCGGGGGCGAAGCCGAACGGGTTGTCCCGGGGGATCTCCAGCTCCAGGTGCATACCGATGTCGATGATGACGCGCACGGCGCGGAACGCCTGCCCGTCGAGCATGCCGAGCCGGTCGCCCGGGTCGGCGAGGTAGCCCAGCTCGTCCATGAGCCGCTCCGCGTAGAGCGCCCAGCCCTCGCCGTGCCCCGACGACCAGGCCAGGATCCGGCGCCACCGGTTGAGCAGCTCGGCCCGCACGTAGGTCTGGCCGATCTGCAGGTGATGGCCGGGGACACCCTCGTGGTAGACCGTGGTGACCTCGCGCCAGGTGGAGAACTCCTCCACGCCCTGCGGCACCGCCCACCACATCCGGCCCGGGCGGGAGAAGTCCTCGCTCGGCCCGGTGTAGTAGATGCCGCCGTCGGACGTCGGCGCCAGCATGCACTCGATCTGCTGCACCTGGGCCGGGATGTCGAAGTGCTGCCCGTGCAGCTCGCGCACCGTCGCGTCGGCGAGGGACTGCATCCAGTCGCGGAACGCCTCCTTGCCGCGGATCGTGCGGGCCGGGTCGGCGTCGAGCGCGGCGACCGCGTCGTCGACGGTGCCACCGGGCACGATCTTGTCGGCGACCGCGCGCATCTCGCTCTCGAGGCGGGCGAGCTCCTCGAAGCCCCACGCGTAGGCCTCGTCGAGGTCGACGGTGGCGCCGAGGAAGTAGCGGGAGGCGAGCTGGTAGCGCTCGCGGCCGGCGGCCTCCTTCTCCCGGCCCAGCGGCGCCAGCTCGCGGCGCAGGAACTCCCCGTGCGCGATCGTCGCGGCGCGGGCCGCCTCGGCGTTGCGGGCCAGCTCCGCGGCGAGGGTGCCGCCGAGCCCGCTGCTCACCTTGGCGGCGAGGTCCGGGTAGAAGTTGTCACCGCCGGGGTCGGCCCAGACCTCGCACTGCTTGGCCACCTCGAGGATCTGCCGGGCCGGCGCCACGTGCCCCTGCCGCGCGGCGTGCAGCAGCGAACGCTGCCACTGCTCCAGCGCGACCGGCACCGCGCCGAGGCGGTCCCTGACGTTGGCCGCGGCCTCCTCGCCCTCGGTCGCCATGAGGTCGAACGAGCTGCGGACCCCGTGCAGCGGGCTGGAGATCACGTTGACGTCGCTGGTCATGTCACCGGCCTCGAACCGCTCCAGGGCCAGCCCGAGCCGCTCCTGCATGGCCTCCTTGGCCACCCGCTCGGTCTCGTCGGCGGGTGTCTCGGCGGCGAGCGCGGCGAGCGTGCGCCGGTCGAGGTCAGCGAGGGCGGCGAATCCGTCGGGCGAGAGGTCGGTCAACCTGTTGTCATGACCGGCCACTCCGACGAAGGTCGCCCCGATCGGGTCGAGGGGCGCCCACTGCTCGACATAGCGGTCTGCGATGTCATCGATAGATCCCACGGGCCGACCCTACGCGACCGCGTTCCGCGTTGTCGCCCGTGTTCAGGCCAATTCGCAACCAGTGGCCTGACCTGCGTTCACAGGTCTGAAATCCGCGCGACGAGGGCCGGTGCGCGGGCGCAGAGTAAGGCCCATGATCTCTCCCGCTCCTGACGCGTCCCGGTGGCTGCCGGCGTTCCTGGCCGTGGCGTTCATCTGGGGTACCAGCTTCATGTTCATCAAGGACGCGTTGGTCGAGCTGGCACCGGTCTACGTGGCTGGCTACCGGATCGTGCTCGGCGCGCTCACCCTGCTGGTCTTCCTCTTCGCCCGGCGGCTGCGGCTGCCGCGCGGGGCGCGGCTGTGGGTGCACCTGTTCGTCTACGCGATCTTCGCCACCACGGTGCCCTTCGCCCTGTTCGGCTACGCCGAGCAGCGGGTCCCCTCGGTCCTCGCCGGCATCTGGAACGGCACCGCGCCGCTCACCACGCTCGTGGTGACCCTGGTCGCGATGCGCTCCGAGCGCCCGTCCCGCCGGCAGATCGCCGGTCTGCTCGCCGGGTTCGTGGGGGTGCTGGTCGTCCTCGGCGTCTGGAACGGCGTCGGCGGCAGCTCCCTGACCGGCCAGCTCATGCTGCTCGGCGCGGTCACCTGCTACGGCATCGCCTTCAACTACACCCGCTGGCTGATGAAGCACTTCGAGCTGTCGCCGCTGCAGCTGTCGGTGGGCCAGCTGACCATGTCGACGCTGCAGCTGCTGGTCGCGGCGCCGCTGATCGCCGGCGCGCCGCCGTCGCCGCTGTCGCACTCGCCGCGGGTCTACCTGGCCGTCGTCGCGCTCGGCGTCTTCGGCACCGGGATCGCGTTCGCGCTGAACAACCACGTGGTGCGCGTCGCGGGCATCACCACCGGCTCGATGGTGACCTACCTGCCGCCCTTCGTCGGCGCCATCGCCGGGGTCGTCGTGCTGCACGAGCACCTGACCTGGAACCAGCCCGTCGGCGGCATCATCGTGCTGTGCGGCGTCGGCATCTCCCAGGGGCTATTCGTGCGACTCGGCCCACGCCTTCAGCTCGGCGGCCGGCAGCGTGTTGACGATCCGGTCGAGCGGGACCCCGCAGGCGACGGCGCGCGCGCAGCCGTTTGACAGCCAGTCGAGCTGCCCGGGGGCGTGCGCGTCGGTGTCGATCGAGAACCGGCAGCCCGCCTCCAGCGCCACCCGCAGCAGCCGCTTCGGCGGGTCGAGCCGCTCCGGCCGCGAGTTGATCTCGATCGCCTTGTCGTGCTCGACCGCCGCGGCGAACACCCGCGCCGCGTCGAACCGGCTTTCTGGCCGCGTGCCACGCCCGCCGGTGATAAGGCGCCCCGTGCAGTGGCCGAGAATGTCCAGATGGGGATTCGCCAGGGCGGTGACCATCCGCCGGGTCATCACCTCCGGCTCGTCCTTCAGGTTGCTGTGCACCGAGCCCACCACCACGTCGAGCCGCCCCAGCAGCTCGTCGGTCTGGTCGAGCGAGCCGTCGGCGAGGATGTCCACCTCGATGCCGGTCAGGATGCGAAACGGCATGCCCAGCCCGGCGAAGCCCGCGTTGAGGTCCGCGACCACGTCGAGCTGCTCGGTGAGCCGCTCCGCGGACAGCCCTCTGGCCACCGTCAGCCGCGGCGAGTGGTCGGTCAGCACCAGGTACTCGTGGCCCAGCCCGGCGGCCGCGAGCGCCATCTCCTCGATCGGCGACCCGCCGTCGGACCAGTCCGAGTGGGAGTGGCAGTCGCCGCGCAGCGCCGCCAGCATCGCGGCGGTCGCCTCGTCGAGGTCCTGCCCGGCGGTCGCCTCCAGGCGGCGCAGGTAGACTGGCTCCTCGCCGGCGAGCGACTCGGTCACGCACCGCGCGGTCACCTCGCCGACGCCCGGCAGCTCCGTCAGCGTGCCGGCCGCGGCCCTCACGGCCAGCTCACCCTCGGGCAGCTTGTCCAGGGCGGCCGCCGCCCCGCGGAACGCACGCACCCGGTAGGTCTTCTCACGGGCCCGCTCCAGCAGGAAGGCGATGCGTCGCAGATCGGCGAGCGGATCCCTCATGCCCTAGAAGGTAGTGCTCCGCGTGCCACGGTGCGCGACCACCGTCCGCGTGCGGGTCAGCGTCGCGAACGGGTTGGCGAACTGCAGCACCAGCGCCCTGAACTGCGCCTCCGGCCGGCAGGTGATCATCAGCAGCTGGTCGCCGTCACGCACGTCCCAGAACGTCCCGTCGTGCACGCCGGCGGTGATCACCCCGTCGACGTGCAGCGCGCCCGGCCGCAGCCTGCGCCTGCCTGCCACCGCCGGCGCCTCCGACCGCGGCACGATCCGGATCGAGGCGATCGCCGCGAGCGGCACCTCGATCCTGCCCGTCCCCGCCCACCAGCGGTCCAGTCCCTGCGGCTCGATGACCAGGGCCGTATCGGTGACCGTGAGCTGCAGATGGGTCGGGACCCTCATCAACGCGATCGGACCGGCCACGATGAGGCCCAGGACCGTCGCGAGCGCCAATCCGGTGCTCATAACCGCGAATGTACGCCCGTCAACGTGACCCGTTGCCGTTTTCCGTAAATCATGACCGTTGGGAGTTGACATGCGAACGATCGACTGGGTCGACGGCGCCGTCGTCATCGTCGACCAGACCCGCCTGCCCGGCGAGACGGTCTGGCTACGGCTGTCCACTGTGGATTCCCTGGTGGACGCCATCCAGCGGCTGGCCGTCCGGGGCGCGCCGGCCCTGGGCGTGGCCGGCGCCATGGGCGTCGCGCTCGCCGCCGCCGCATCCTCGGACCCCGCGGTCGTCGCCGAGCTGGCCCGCCGCGTCGAGACCGCCCGGCCGACCGCGGTCAACCTCGCCCGCGGCGCCCGCCGCGCCGCCGCGCACCTGCCCTCCTTCTCCGCGGTGCTGGACGAGGCGCTGCGGATCCGCGACGAGGAGATCCATTCCTCCGGCGAGATGGCCCGCCTCGGCGCCGACCTCGTCACGTCCCTGTGCGGCCCCGGCGTCCGCCTGCTGACCCACTGCAACACCGGCGCCCTGGCCACCGTGGTGGGCGGCACCGCGCTCGCCGTCGCCTTCGAGCTGCACCACCGCGGCGCCCTCGGCAGCGTCATCGCCAGCGAGACCCGCCCCCTGCTGCAGGGCGCCCGCCTCACCACCTGGGAGCTGGCCCGCGCCGGCATCCCGCACCGCCTGGCCGTCGACTCGGCCGGCCCCTTCCTCATGGCCCGCGGCGAGGTCGACGCCGTCATCCTCGGCGCCGACCGCATCTGCGCCAACGGCGACGTGGTCAACAAGGTCGGCAGCTACGCGCACGCCCTGGGCGCCCGCGCAGCAGGCATCCCCTTCATCTGCGTCGCCCCCGAGTCCACCGTCGACCTGTCCACCCCCTCCGGCGCCGAGGTCGAGATCGAGGACCGCGGCGCCGCCGAGGTCGCCGGCGCGTCGGCCCCGCCGGGCACGGCGGCGGTGAACCCGGCCTTCGACGTCACCCCGGCCTCCCTGGTCACCGCCATCGTCACCGACACCCGCGTCTGGCACCCCTGACGCGAGCCGCCAGCGCGACCGATCGGCTCACTGGTGATCGCGCCCTGGTTGATCTTGCTCGCTTGATCGAAGTCGTGCCGTGGTCGTCCAGACGACCGGGACACGACTTGGATCACCACGGCGGTCCAGCCGGCGCGACGGCGACCACCAGATGCCGCACGCGTGAGGCTGCCGCACGCCGGCGGAGGCAGTGCGAGCGGTAGCGAGCATGGAGGGCTCCGGGTGGGAACCGGCCGGCCCGCGGCGCCAGCCGCGCCGAAGCTGGTGCTGTGGCCGGTGACCTTGGCCGGGTCTTCGGTCGTACCCCGCCCCACTGTGGGAGCGTGGCTGCGGCTCCCGGAAGCGCAACTGAGTCGGCAACTGGGACCAGCGATCTCGAAACGGCGAACGCCCGGTCGGTCTGTGGGACCGCCGGGCGTCTGACCTGGCCTGACTGCGGTGGCGCGGGGATTCGAACCCCGGGAAGGCTTGCACCTTCACACGCTTTCGAGGCGTGCTCCTTAGGCCACTCGGACACGCCACCGCCGAGAAGGCTACCGGATGCCTATCCGCGTCCGCGCGGGGGATCGCCGTTTGGCAGGATCAAGGGCATGAGCACGCACATCGGCGCCGAGCCGGGCGACATCGCGGAACTTGTCCTCATGCCGGGAGACCCGCTGCGGGCCAAGTGGATCGCGGAGACGTTCCTCGACGATGCCCGCTGCTACTCGACGGTGCGCAACATGTTCGGGTTCACGGGGACGTTCGAGGGGACGCGGGTCAGCGTCCAGGGGTCGGGGATGGGCATGCCCTCGGCCAGCATCTACGCGCACGAGCTGATCAACGACTACGGGGTGAAGTCGCTCATCCGGGTGGGCAGCTGCGGGGCGCTGGTGGAGTCGCTGAAACTGCGGGACGTGGTGGCGGCGATCGGGTCGAGCACCGACTCGAACATGAACCGGGCCAGGTTCGACGGGCTGATCGACTACGCGCCGGTGGCGGACTTCGGGCTGCTGCGCACGGCGGTCGACGTGGCCGAGGCGCGGGGCATCAGCATGCGGGTCGGGCCGATCCTGGCCGCTGACGCGTTCTACACGGATCGGCCCGACCTGTACGACCGGCTCGCCGACTACGGCGTGCTGGCCGTGGAGATGGAGTCGGCGGCGCTGTACACGATCGCCGCGCGGTTCCAGGCCCGGGCGCTCACGCTGCTGACGGTCAGCGACCACATCAAGACCGGCGAGCGGACCACGGCGCAGGAGCGGGAGCAGACGTTCAGCCAGATGGTGGAGATCGCGCTGAAGACGATCACCAGCTGAGCGCGAGAGCTAAGCAGCGGCCAGCGCCACCGTCGGTGAGAGCCGGGCGGCCCGCATCGCTGGGTACAGCCCGGCCAGCCCGCCGATGGCCAGCGTCGCCAGCAGCCCGCACCCGAGGATCCACCAGGGCACGACGAAGGGCCACGACCGGGCCGCCGCGTAGACCGACGTTACCGCGGCGCCCAGCAGCACCCCGGCCAGCCCGCCGGCCAGGGACAGCAGCAGCGACTCGGTCAGGAACTGCAGCCGGACCTGCGCCCGGCGGGCACCCAGGGCCCGGCGCAGCCCGATCTCGGCGCGGCGTTCCAGCACCGAGATGACCATGGTGTTGGCGACGCCGACCCCGCCGACCAGCAGCGCCACCGCGCCGAGGCCGAGCAGCAGGCCGGTGAACGCCTCGTCCAGGGCCGCCCGGGCGGCGAGGGCGTCGGAGGGCCGGGACACCCGCACCTCGTTGGGGGCCTCGGGGTTGGCGGTGGCGGCCAGTACGCCGGCGACTGCGGTCACCGCGTCGGGACGGGTGCGCGCGTAGACGGTGGTGGGGTGGCCGTCGAAGCCGAGCGCCGACGTGGCGGCCGTCCAGCCGACGAGGGCCGCGGAATCGAGCTCGGGCGCGAGCGGTACCGGCGACAACACCCCCACGACGGTGAACCAGTGCCCGCCGAGCCACACCAGCAGGCCGGGGCCGACGCCGAGCAGCGTGGCGGCGCGCGAGCCGAGCACGACGGCCGGGACGGACCCGGTGCCGAGCCACGAGCCGGTCGCCACCGCGCCGCCCACGGTGGGCAGTAGCGCGGATGCGGCGGCGAGCACCGCGATCCCGCCGGTCTCCGTGGTGGGGATGCGGTCGGTGCGGTACACCCGGGCAGTCGCCACCCGCCCGGTCGAGGACACCGAGGTCACCGGGCCGATCCTGGCGACCATCTCCGGCGCGGAGGTGGGCAGGCGCGCCGCTTCGCCGAAGAACGACGTGCCCGGGCCGACCGACAGCAGGTTGGTGCCGAGGGCGTCGAGCTGCCGGTCGACCTGCGCCCGGCTGGACGTGGAGATGCCCACGACGGCGACCATGGCGGCGATGCCGATCGCGATGCCGAGGGCGGACAGCACGACCCGCAGCGGCCGCGCCCGCAGGCCGGCGCCGCCGACCCGCACGACGTCGAGGAAGGACAGCCTCACCGGATCCTCCCGTCGCGCATCTGGACGCGGCGGGGCAGGGCCGCCGCGATGTCCCGGTCGTGTGTGATGACCACCACAGTGGTCCCGTCCGCATGCAGGTCCCGCAGCAGGGACAGCACGGCCGCGCCGGCGGCGGTGTCGAGGTTGCCGGTGGGCTCGTCGGCGAGCAGCAGCGACGGTGCGCCGACGATCGCGCGGGCGACCGCGACGCGCTGCCGTTCGCCGCCGGACAGCTGGTGGGGCCGGTGCGTGACCCGATGGGCGAGGCCGACCCGCTCCAGCGCGAGCCGCGCCCGCCGCCGCCGCTCGGCCGCCGGCACCCCGGCGTAGAGCAGCCCGTCGGCGACGTTGTCCAGCGCGCTGACCCCGGCCGCGAGGTGGAACTGCTGGAACACGAACCCGATCGTGCGCGCCCGCAGCCGGGAGAGCCGGTCGTCGTCGAGCGCGCCGACGTCCAGGCCGGCGATCTCGACGGTACCGCTGGTGGCGCGGTCAAGCGTGCCGATGAGGTTGAGCATGGTCGACTTGCCGGAGCCGGAAGGGCCGACGATCGCCAGCATCTCGCCGGCCGCGACCGACAGCGACACCCCGTCGAGTGCCGTGATGCCGCCGGTGTACGACTTGCGCACGTCCTTCAGCTCGATCATGCGGCCGTCCCCACGGTGAGCCCCTCACGGATGCCGGCACCGGAGACCTCGACCCGGCCGTCGGCGAAGAGGCCGGTCGTGACGGCGACGGTGCGCGTGGTGCCCCCGTCGAGCACCTGCAGCCCGTACCCGCCCTCGGCGAGGGCCACGAGCGCTGGCACCGGCACGATGAGCACGCCGTCGCGGCGTTCGGCGACGAGGGTGACGTCGACGGGCGCGGAGGAGTACGCGCCGAGCCTCGGCTGCGCGTCCGGCGGCAGGGACACGGTCACGTCGACGGTGACGACCGGCGCCTGGCCCTGCGGTGCCGGCTGGGCGGTGGCGACGGCGCCGATCGCGGTGATGGTGCCGGGCACCGTGGCGCCGTCGGGCAGCCGTACCGTGGCCTGGTCGCCGACCGCGGCGAGGGCCTGGCGGGTGACGTCGAGCTTCACGGTGACCTGCCGGGTCTGGCCGGTCCACTCCAGGACCGGGCCGGTGGCGTTGTCGCCGGGGTGGGCCTTGAGCGCGCCGACGCGGACCGCGGCCGGTGCCGTCACGACCCGGCCCAGCTCGACCACACCGGTCTCGGGCAGGCCGAGCCGCTCCTGCCAGTCCCGCACCGCCGAGGCCGTCGCGGCCGTGTACGCGTCGTCGACCGTGAAGCCGCGGTACCCCAGTGCCGCGAGGTTGCTCTCGAACGCGGCGACGTCGGCACCCTTGTCGCCGGCGCGCAGTGCCCGGTACAGCGGCGCGGTGGCGTACATGAGCAGCACCGGCGAACCGTCGACGTGATACAGCGGCTGGCCCCGCTGGACGGTGCCGCCCTCGGCGGGCAGGCCGGTGATCATGCCGGGCAACCGGCCGGTGACGGTCGTGGCGGGGCCGAAGTCGAGGGTGCCGTCGACGTCCTCGGTCTGGGTGAGCGTCCCGCGGGTGATCGTCGTGGACGCCGGCGGGGTCCGCTCGGCGGCGGGGGCCGTGTCGCGGTCCAGCAGCAGCCAGCCGCCCGCGCCCGCCAGCACCACGGCCGGCAGGGCCACGGTCAGCCACCGCCTCACCGGCCCACCACGCTCTTGCAGGCGTCGGCCGCGTCCCGGAACGCCGGGCTGTTCACGTCGATCGCGCCGTTGCCGAGCAGGTCCGCGATGCCGCTGGCCGGGTCGGGGTCCGGCATGTCGATGCCGTGCTCGCGCATGCACTTCGCGAACGCGCGGGCCTGGTCGAGCTGCTCGGGCGACAGGTTGCTCAGCGTGCCGCCGTTGGGCAGCAGCTGCTGGCAGGCCGACATGGCGGCGGCCGCCTTGCCGCGGTCGATGTCGCCGCTCATCTGCAGGTTGCCGTCCGGACCCGGGTCGGGGACCTCGACGCCGTGCTCGCGCATGCACTTGGCGAAGCGCCGGTTGGCCTCGGCTTTGTCCACTTGTGATGGGGACGCCGTGGCGGTGCCGCCGCCGGCCGTGGCGACCGAGGGGCCGGTGGTGGAGGAGCAGGCGGCCAGCAGCAGGACCGCCGCCGCCGTCAACAGGAGGTGTCTCATACCGGCAGGAGACGAAACCGGCGATAAGAGGGCCGTCAGCGCGACGGCTTATCCCGCGCTTACACCGCGTACCGGCACCATGGACCCTGTGCGGGTACTGGTGGTGGAGGACGAGCAGCTGCTGGCCGACGCGGTCGCCGAAGGGCTGCGGCGGGAGTCGTTCGCGGTCGACGTGGCCTACGACGGCGACGGCGCGCTGCAGCGGCTCGGGGTCAACGAGTACGACGTGCTGGTCCTGGACCGGGACCTGCCGTCGGTCGGCGGCGACGACGTCTGCCGGTGGGTGAGCGCCGAGCTGCCCGAGACCCGGATCCTGATGCTGACGGCCGCCTCGGCGGTCCTCGACCGGGTCGACGGGCTGTCGCTCGGCGCCGACGACTACCTCGGCAAGCCGTTCGCGTTCGCGGAGCTGGTCGCGCGGGTCCGTGCGCTGGGCCGGCGGGCCAGGCCGGCGACCCCGCCGGTGCTGGAACGCGGCGACCTGCGCCTGGACCCGAACCGCCGGGAGGTGTTCCGGGCCGGGCACTACGTGGCGCTGACCCGAAAGGAGTTCGCGGTGCTCGAGGAGCTGCTGCGGGCCGGCGGCGCGGTGGTCAGCGCCGAGCAGCTGCTGGAACGGGCCTGGGACGAACACATCGACCCGTTCACCAACGTGCTGCGGGTGACGGTGATGACGCTGCGCCGCAAGCTCGGCGACCCGCCGGTCATCGAGACGGTGGCCGGCGTGGGGTACCAGATCCCATGAGCAAGTTGGGTATTCGGACGCGGTTGACCGTGCTGTACGGGGTGCTGTTCCTGCTGGGCGGCACGATCCTGCTCGGCGTCACGTACTTCCTGGTCAAGCAGAACATCCATCAGCGGGGCACGGCCACGGTCACGGACCTGCCGGCCGATATCAAGATCGGCAACGTGGAGGTCAACGCGCTCGTCGAGCAGCTGCAGGCGCGCCAGGAGCAGATCGAGCGCAACACCCTGAACGCGCTGCTCACCCAGGGCGCGATCGCGCTCGGCGTCGTGACGGTGATCGGCGTCGGGTTCGGCTGGCTGATGGCGGAGCGGGCGCTGCGCCCGGTCGGCCGGATCACGGAGACGGCGCGCCGGGTCGCCGGCGGCAGCCTGCACGAGCGGATCGCCCTCCAGGGCCCGGCCGACGAGATCAAGGAGCTGGCGGACACGTTCGACTCGATGCTGGAGCGGCTGGACACCGCGTTCGACGGGCAGCGCCGGTTCGTGGCGAACGCGTCGCACGAGCTGCGCACCCCGCTGACGATCAACCGGACGCTGATCGAGGTGGCGCTGGGCCGCCCGGAGCCGCCGCCGGAGCTGGTGCACCTCGGCGAGACGCTGCTCGCCGTCAACGCGCGGCACGAGCGGCTGATCGACGGCCTGCTGACGCTGGTCGCCTCCGAGCAGGCGCTGACCGTGCACGAGAAGGTCGACGTCGCGGAGATCGCCCGGCACGTCACCGCCGGCAAGGTCGGCAGGGGTGAGGTGTCGCTGGAGCCCGCGTTCACCACCGGCGACCCGGTCCTGCTGGAGCGGGTGGTGCAGAACCTCGTCGACAACGCCCTCGCGTACAACGTGCCCGGCGGCGACGTGTGGGTGCGGACCCGCACGACCGGGGCGCGGGCCGAGCTCGTCGTGGAGAACACCGGTCCGGCGATCCCGGCGTACGAGGTGCCCCGCCTGTTCGAACCGTTCCGCCGGCTGCGGTCGCGGACCGGCTCGGGGCAGGGCACCGGGCTGGGGCTGTCCATCGTGCGGTCGGTCGCGGTCGCGCACGGCGGCCGCGCCGACGCCCGCCCCCGCGACGGCGGCGGGCTGATCGTGACGGTGACCCTCCCCACAGAAAACTAACCGACCGATCGGTTTTTTTGTTGGTACCGTCAAGCCATGCCGACCGTCGACGGCCGCCTCCTGCGCGGCGAACGCGCCCGCGCCGCGACCCTGCACGCGGCGGTGGCCCTGGCGACGGAGTCGGGCCTGGACGGGCTGTCGTTCAGCCAGCTCGCGGAGCGGGCCGGGGTCAGCAAGTCGGGCCTGTTCGCGCACTGGTCCACCAAGGAGGAGCTGCAGCTGGCCGCGATCGCGTACGCCGAGCAGCGCTTCGCCGAGGTGGTCGTGCGGCCGGCGCTTCGGGCGCCCCGCGGCATCCGGCGGCTGTGGGCGCTGCACGAGAGCCGCCTGGCGGACCTGGCCGGCGGCGCGCTGCCCGGCGGCTGCTTCTTCTCCAACGCGCAGTTCGAGTTCGCCGCGCGCCCCGGCAGCGTCCGTGACGCGCTCGGCGCCGTCCTCGCCGACTGGCACGCGCTGCTGGAGCGGCTGATCGCCGAGGCGGTCGAGCTGGGCGAGCTGCGCGACGACGTGCCGGTCGGGCAGCTCGCGTTCGAGCTCAACGCGTTCGGCACCGCCGCGGTGTACGAGTCGCGCCTGTTCGACGCGGAGACCATCTACCGGCACGCCCGGCTGGCCGCCCTGCAGCGGCTCCGCGGCCTGACCCCGGCGCCCGACCTGCTCCCGACGCCGGACCTGCTCCCGACGCTCGATCATTTCCCGGCGCCCGATCTGCTCCCGGAGGCTTGAGATGACCACCGCCGTCCTGCCCGGCCACGTGTCCCCGTTCGTCGTGCACTTCGACGACCTCGACGCGATGGGCATCGTGCACAACGCCCGCTATGCGGTGTTCCTGGAACGTGCCATGTCCCAGTGGTGGAGCGAGCGCGGGCACTCCTACGCCGGCGGCCGGCCGACCACGCCCGACGTGATGAACGCGGTCGTGGAGTACTCGATCTCGTACCGGACCCCGGTCCGCGGCACCGGCGAGATCGGCGTCCACTTCTGGATCGAGACCCTGGGCGAGACGAGCGCGGTGTACCGCTTCCGCATCCTGTCCGCGGACGGCTCGACCGTGCACGCGGAGGGCCGCCGGGTCAACGTGAAGCTCGACCCGCGCACGCTGCGGCCGGCGCCGTGGAGCGAGGACGCGCGCAAGCACGCCGGCACCCTGCTCGCCCCGGCGCTGTAGCCGGCACGCTCTTGGCCGGCGTACGGCGGCCAAGCGTGCTTCTGGCTGGCGTGCTGCGGCCGGCGTGCTGCGGCCGGCGTGCTTTGGGCGGGTGCGCTGCTCGCTGGCGCCGGTTCAGCGGTGGCCGGCGAAGAAGTCGCGCAGCAGGGCAGCGGACTCCTCGGCCAGTACCCCGGCAAGCACCTCAGGACGATGGGTGAGCCTGCGGTCGCGCAGGACGTCCCACAGCGAGCCGGCCGCGCCGGTCTTCGGCTCCCACGCGCCGAAGACCACGATGCCGACGCGGCCGAGGACGATCGCGCCGGCGCACATGGTGCACGGCTCGACGGTGACCACCAGGGCGCAGTCCTCCAGCCGCCACGCGCCGAGGCGGGCCGCGGCCCGGCGCAGCGCCAGGATCTCCGCGTGCGCGGTCGGGTCGCCGGTGGCCTCCCGCTCGTTGTGGGCGGCGCCGAGCTCCGTGCCGTCGGGGCCGAGGACGACCGCCCCGATCGGCACGTCGGGGCCGGCGGACGCGGCGACCCGCAGGGCCCGCCGCATCGCCGGCTCCCAGCGCTGGAGCACGGGCGTCAGGCCTCGCGCAGCTCTTCGATCTCGTCGCCGGCGCCGATCGCCTGGCAGATCTCCGCGGTCAGGTCGGCCGGCAGCATGCCCTCCTGGGCGCACAGCTCCAGCAGGCGACCGCCGGGCAGGCCCAGGTCGGCCAGGAGCTCGGGATCGCCGACCGGCTCGATGTCGGGCTCGGCCGACGGCCGCTCCTCGTCATCGTCGTCGACCTCCTCGTCGACCTCCTCGTCCACGATCTCCGGCAGCTGCTCCTCGATGTCGCCGAGGAGGATGGCTCCGAGGCGGGACTCCGCGGCGAAGATCGAGTCGGAGCCGAAGATCCGCAGGTCCTCGCCGTCGTCGAGGCGCAGGATCACCAGGTACGCGTCGTCGGACTCGACGAACAGCAGTGACACCGTCGCGTCCGGATCGGTGTCACGGAGGCGTTCGGTGATCTCCTCGACGTCGGCGACGCCACTGAGGTCGAGCTCGGCCGCGGCCCAGCTCTTGGTGCCGCGTGTGACAGCGGCAGCGAAGTGCGACACGGTCCCCCCGGTCGGTGTTCGTCGTTATCCGAGAACACTATTCGAGCAGATCGGCGGTTGGCGCAGGGCTAGTCGGCGAGTCGTCGGCGAGTCGCGATGAGCTCGCGGAGCCGATCGGCGCGGAGACGGCGTGGATGGAGCCGCTCGCGAAGCGCTTTCGCGTCCGCGAGCTCGACCAGCAGCGCGAGCCGCCGGCGACGCCGCTCAGGATCGAGCCGCTGCAGCCTCAATGCCATGTTGCTGAGAGTGATGCTCACCGCAATCCACGTCAAGACTACGCGGCAAAGTCCTTGTGCCAGCTACCCAACGTGAGCAAATGCCCATGCAGCGCAGCGAGATCGGGCTACCAGAGGAGCCAGTCGCCGCCGGCCAGCCGGTACGCCACGACGATGCCGCCGATCGCCACGGCGATGCCACTGGAGACCGCGACCCCGACCGCGACGCCGCGGTCACCGAACCTCGCAAGGATGAACGCCGCGGCCCACGCCACCACCCCCGCGATCAGGGTGAGCCAGATGTAGCCGCGGGCGGACGTGGCGAGCAGGCCGAACAGCAGCATCCAGGCGGCCCCCGCGGCGGCGCCGGCGGTGACCATCGGGCTGCGCACCGGCAGCGGCTCCCGGTACGTCGGCCGCGGCGGGCCCTGGCTGACCACGAACGGCGGTGGCCGCAGCACGCCCTGCCAGGCGCCGTAGGACGCGGCGGGGGTGAGCGGGCGGGCGGCGCTCAACCTCGGCGGCGGGCCGATGACCGGCGGCCCGTTGGCGCCCGGCCAGGCGGTCCGGGCGCCCGGCATCGCGGCGGTCAGGCCGGACGCCCCGTTGGGCGGCGGCGGCACCGGATGCGCGCTGCTGGGCATGGCCGGCGCCGGTCCCGCGGGGCGCGAAGCGTCCGGCGAGCTCCACGGCGACTCGTTCACTGCCACGAAAAAGAGCTTAGCCCGGCCGCCCCACAGGGACGACCGGGCCGAGCCACGCGACCTACCGAAGGAAACGACTAGCTGAACAGCGCGATCCGCTTCTGCGTCACCCCGCCGATGGCGGTGAACTCACCACCGGCGACCACCTGGTCGATCGCCGGGTTGGCGGCCATGGCGCGCACGCCGGCGACCCCGTTGCCCTGCGGCGCCCAGTCCAGCAGCTTGCCGCGGGCGTCGATCGCGGCGAGCTTGACCCGCGACACGGACCCGTCGGTGCAGGCACCCTTGGCGCCGTTCTTGTCGGTGGTGCAGGCCCTGTCGTAGTGCCCGCCGACGTACACGATGCCGTCGAGCTCCGTGACGGCCTGGACGTCGCCGTCGAAGACCCGGGTCCACAGGACCTTGCCGGTGGGGCTGTAGGCGACCGCACGTCCGCCCGTGCCGCCCATGCCGATGTAGATCCCGTCCGGGCCGACCGCCACCGCCAGCACGATGGCCGAGGGCCGCGGCAGGAAGGTCTTGTCCAGCTTGCCGTCGACCGCGTCGACGGCGGTGAGGCGCAGCGTGTTGCTGACCCCGTTGGTCTTGTGGAACGAGCCGCCGAGGTACACCCGGCTGCCGGCCACGGCGAGCGCCTCGACACGGTCGTCGGTGGTAGGTGCCCACCCCGCGTCGAGCTCGCCGGTGGCGAGGCTGAACGCGGCGAGGTTGGTCCGCTTGGCGGTGTCGACCGTGCTGAACTTGCCGCCGACGTACAGCCGGCCGCCGCCCACCCCGAGCGTGACCGGCGAGCCGGACATCGTGTGGCTGAAGGCGCCGACGGCGCCGGTGGTCGCGTCGAGCTGCGCGAGCGAGTCCCGCTTGACCCCGGCGACCTTCGAAAAGTCACCAGCCGCATACACAGAGTTACCATTTACCGCCAAGGCCCGGACGGTGTCGTCGGCGACCGGCGCCCAGTCCAGCAATGCGCCGGTGCGCGTGTTGATCGCCGCCAGCCGGCTCCGCGCGACGCTCTTGCCATTGACGATGGCCTTGCTGAACGATCCACCGACGTACACGGTCGAGCCGTCGGCGGAGTAGGTCACGGCCCATACGGTGCCGTCGAACGATGGCGAGAGCAGCGGCGTCTTCTCGACCGCCGAGGCGCCGGCCGGGGCCCCGCCGAAGAGGCCGCCGACCGCCGTGGCTGCCGCGGCCACGAGTACCGTTCTCACCAATTGCCGGAAAAGTCGCATGTGGCACACGCTAACGGGTAGTAACCGCCCAAACGGTGTGGAACGGGCACGCTTAAGGCGTTCGGCGGCCGTCCCGAGCCGAACGGGTGATCGGGTGGTGTGCGAGAGTTCCGCAGTGCGTGATGCGACGTTGAACGTGGCGGTGATCGGACTCGGACTGATCGGCGGATCGGTCCTGCGCGCGCTCGCGGCGCGCGGGCATCATGTCAGCGGTTACGACGCCGACCCGGCTACCAGGGCGACCGCCCGCACCGCCGCCGCCCAGGCCCCGGCCAACGCCCGCTGGCACGTCACCGCGACCGTGGCCGACGCCGTCCGCGACGCCGACCTGGCCGTCGTCGCCGTCCCGCTGCCCGCCGTCGGCGGGGTCTTCGACGAGCTGGCGTCGCTCGCGTACGTCGGCGTCGTCACCGACGTCACCTCCGTGAAGGGCCCCGTGCGGGACCTGGCCCTCGACCGGCTCCGCACCGGCGGGCAGGCCCTCGCCACCTTCATCGGCGGCCACCCGATGGCCGGCCGCGAGACGTCCGGCTTCACCGCCGCCGACCCGCGCCTGTTCGACGGCTGCGCCTGGGTGCTGTGCCTGGAGGAGGACGGCGCCGGCCTGCGCGACTGGATCGAGCTGGCCGCGCTCGTCACCGGCCTCGGCGCCCGCGTCGTGCCGGCCACCGCCGAGGAGCACGACCAGGCGGTGGCCACGATCTCGCACGTACCGCACCTCGTCGCCGCCGCCGTCGCGGCCCGTATCGCCACCGACCCGCTCGCCGGCACCCTCGGCGCGGGCTCGTTCCGCGACGGCACCCGGGTCGCCGCCGCCCGCCCCGAGCTCACCGCCGCCATGTGCGGCGGCAACGCCGAAGCGGTCCTCGACGCGCTCGACGCCGTGCTCGCCGACCTGGCCGCGGCCCGTGCCGCCCTCGACGGCGCCGACCCCATCACCACCCTCGTGCCGTGGCTGACCCCCGGCCACACCGCCCGCCAGTCCTGGCCCCCGCGGCCCGGCGAGACCGCCGACCTCCCGGCCCGCGCCGACGTCCTGCTGCGGCTGGGCCGGGTCGGCGGCTGGGTCGAGTCGGTCGCCGACGACGGCAGAACCGTCCGCGCCGTCCGTCCCGCCTGAAGCATCACGCGGGAACGTGACTGGCTGTAATAGGCTGGTTGCAGTGCCGCCATCGGTGGTACGTCAATCTGCGATATAGCAGGTTGAAGTCTGGCGATCTGTGAGGCCCCTCATCCATACTGAGGAGGCGGCTGGACGGCCAGAGTCTCGACCGCTCACGTGTCCGGTGGGGGCCGGACGCAGATCGACAGCCGACTCTGACTGGGCGGTGATTCGCTCGCGGATGGGGACCCGCTGAATCGCCTCACAGCACGGACGACCGCGATGACGTGCCGGAGACGGGAGGGGGAGCAATGTCAGCGACGGTGTACTACCGAAGTACCGACTTGATGATCACGGAGGAGATCTTCGCTCTGTGGTCGCCGGAGCCCCGGGTTTTCGTGCTGGACGAGGTGCAGGGGGTGCACGTCGTCCGCGGTTCGATCCACCCGGCGCGGATTGTTCTGATGGTGATCGGAATTCTGGCGGTTGTCGGCGTGGTCGTCGCGTGGCCGGTGATCGATTCGGCGGGCGAGTACCTTTTCGCCGTCGCCGCGATCGTCGCGCCACCGATGGTCGGTTCGACGTCACGGGCCCTCACGCCCCGGACCCTGCACCTGGTGGGGCGCCACCTGGGTGTGGAGGTCACCCTGTTCACGTCCTCGGACATGCTCATGTTCGGCCAGGTCAAGCGGGCCCTCATGCGCGCGTTCGAGGCCCGTTCCCGCAGTCTGGACCGGCGCGACCTGGCCGGCTACGACGAGGCGTACCACATGCTCAACCGGGTCCTCTAGCGACCTGAAGGATCGTGCCGCCTGCGATATGCAAAACGCAGGCGGCACGATCGCTGCCTTTCGCCCCGGTTCGCACATGAATGCGGCATTCACACATGCCAAAGTCATATGAATCGATAAAATTCCGCTGGCACGATCCGTGGCCGTCCGTATCCTGGATGCCAGGTCCAAGGTGAGGAGGACCCTGTGGCCGACGGTCGAGACGAGTTGATCTGGCGGAAGAGCCGGTTCTGTGCAAACGCGACGTGCATCGAGGTCGCCCGCGATGACGCCCGTTTCCTGGTCCGTGACTCGAAGGATCCGGACGGGGCGAGACTAGCGTTCACGGCCCGGGACTGGCAGCTGTTCATCGGCGCGGTGCGCGCATTGGACGAGAGCCGGGAATAGCATCCTGCGCGGTGGCTGAGCGTGGTGTCCAGCGGCGTGCCGACGCCCAGCCATCGCGTTGTTCGATTTAGCGGCTTTCCAGAGTGGCTTCCTTGATGCCCGCGACGAAGGTGTTCCAGTCCGCATGGGTGAAGGCCAGAACCGACTCAATCGGGCTCTTTGAGTCGCGCACGAACATTGCATTGGGTCGCTCAGCGACCTCCACGCATGCTGCACTGGCGCACTTGGTGCTCTTCCGCCAGTGCAGCGGTGCTTCGAACTGTGGCACTATGTTTCGTTCCTTTCAGAATGCAAGAAACGCGTCGTCGGATAACGGCGCGCTCACCCCTGCGGGGCGTTCCCGTTGCCGAGATGCGCAGTCATGTGCGTCTCGATCATTCTTTTCGAAGCGACCTCGTCGAAGGAGCCGTGCCACATCTTGTCCCACTGCGAGAGGTGCCGCAGAAGACCGGCCTCATCATCGATGATCTCGTCCTTCGTGGAATTCTCGCGGTAGAGCACGGCGTGCTCAAGGTCTTCGGCGCCCAGGTAGAAGATTTCCCAGTTTCCAATACCCGGGCTGGGGTGGGTAAACGGCATGACCCGTGCGGTCACCCATCCCTCTTCGATCGCGCTCAAAAGGTCGGACAGCTGCCGCCCGAGCATCTCGGGCTGGCCCATGGTCCGCAGCAGCACTGACTGGTCCAGGAGCACCTGCGCGTTCGGCTTCACTTTGCGGGCGGCCAGGCCCTGCCGGCGCAGCGCGCGGGTCTCGATCCGCGCCGCGACCTCGGCCTCGGTCAGCTCGTCGTTGAAGAAGGCGACCATGCTGCGGGCGAAGTCCGGGGTCTGCAGGAACCCCGGGAAGTAGACGGCGCAGAAGATGCGCATGGAGGTCGCCTCGACCTCGTAGCTGAACCACTGCTTCATGGCCGGGGTGAGCAGGCCGGCGAACTTCGGCTGGTCCCACCATTGGCGGCGCTGTTTCGACGCCTTCGCGGCCTGGATCAGCTCGTCGACGCGTGACTTGTCGCGGACCCCGAGATAGGCGAGCAATGGGCGCAGGTCATTCTGCGAAATGGTGACCTCGCCGCTTTCGATGCGCATGACTTTCGAAAGCGACCACTCCATTGCCTCGGCGACCTGGGTCTGTGTGAGGCTTTTGGCGGTGCGGGCGTCCTTGATGGCCAAACGGACGGTGCGCCGGGCCACGGCCGGAGTGTTCTCACTCGCTGCCATGACGTCCAGCGCCTCCATGGGAGATGTCCCCACCTGCGACATTGCAGGTGGCGAGCCACGATCCGAGCCTACGCCCCCGCCACGGGGCAGGAGCGCTCAACGCCGAAAGCCGAAGTAGGCGGGTCGAGCCGTGCTTCAACCTCATGGGAGAACACACGTGGATCGGCGCGGGTAGGCGCCCACGGGATGTTAACGAGTCGCTACCCCGCCAGGTGTGATATTGCAAGTTGCATTTTTGCATCATTCTAATTAACCCCGGATGACCGCGCGCGAGTTGCATCTCGCGCGCGGTCTTTCGGACCCTAACTACGTGCCGGTTTGCACTGCTCAAGGGCTCTGATCAAGGCGCGACGGACCTGACCGAAGGTGCGGGCGTCCGTGGTGCTGAAGAGGCGGACGTCGCGGTCGCCGTAGCGGGCCCTGATCTCCAGCAGGGGGCGGATCGTGGCAGATCCGTGCCGGACGATGTATGCCCCGCGAAGTTCGGTCATCAGGAAGCGGGCGGGATGTGGCCGGAGGACGGCGACATGGTCGCTGGTCACCATGATGTCCGGACTCCGATAGAAGGTGCGCATCTCCTTTCCCCTCTCGGTCTTGCGGAGGGCTGCTTGATGCGCAAGGATTGCTGTGTGTATCACCGCTGACCCTCCGCGTAGTCGTAGAGGTGGAAGCGTCACAAACAGCACCCGGTGGCCGCCGGGTGCTGTTGTGTTTCAACGCCTCCAGAGCCGGTTGGCCATGCACATCGTCGCATGTGTTGTCACTATGCGCTAGGTTACAACTAGCTATATGGCAGATTGTGCGCGACCGGGAACCGGATCACCCTCGGCCGGAGTCCCAATGGCATGAGGGTCGCCCTGGTCGCAGTCCTGTTGTTCGCGCTCGCCGGTTGTGCCAGCCAGCCGGACATACTGGCGAAAACCGTCCGCTATCAGGCGGATTATCCGCAGTACCAAACCTTGGAAGAACTGTTCAAGGCGGCCGATCTCGTCGCGGAGGTGCGGCTGGGGGCGTCAACCGAGGTCCGTGGGCCGACGCAGACCGTGCCCAACGTGCACACCGTCTTCGCCGCGACCGTCGGGCGGACCTACAAGGGCACGGCGCCGGCGCGGCTGGAGATCAAGCAGGGCGGCGGCCGCTACAAGGGCACCGACCACATCGAGACCGGCAGTGTCAGCCTGCAGACCGAGGGTCACTATCTGGTGTTCGTCGAGGTGTACGACGACGCGCCGGCCTCTCTGCTCAACCCCGCACAGGGCCAGTACCGGCTGGACGAGGCCGGCACCGTGACCCCGGTCGACGCCGCGGGCCTGCGCTTCACCCTCACCGACCTGGGCCGGGTGACCCCGTAGAGACCGAAACGCCGGGCGGCCCTGGGCGGGCTTCCCGGCGTTTTGCCTGGTCAGGCTGGCGGAGGATACGAGATTCGAACTCGTGAGGGTTTTATCCCAACACGCTTTCCAAGCGTGCGCCCTAGGCCTCTAGGCGAATCCTCCGTGCGCCAGGATACCCATGCCTCAGCCGCTGCGCGCCAGGGGGTATTGTGTTCCTCAAGCCACTCGTGCGGCGTCATCTTACGAACCTCCCCAGGGCCGGAAGGCAGCAAGGATAAGTGAGCTCTGACGGGTGCACGGGTGGCGCTTCCATGTCCGGGCCGCGTCCGGGTCGTGGTCGGGTCGCTGGGCACGTTTTGTCGGTGCCTGGAGGTACCGTGGTCCCGGCCCGCCACACCGAGCCGATGACGCGAACGGAGGACCGCTGGTGGCGCTCGCGCTGTACCGCAAGTACCGGCCTCGCACGTTCGCCGAGGTGATCGGCCAGGAGCACGTCACCGAGCCGTTGTCGCAGGCGCTGCGCTCGGGGCGGCTCAACCATGCCTATCTGTTCTCTGGCCCCCGCGGCTGCGGCAAGACCAGCAGCGCGCGCATCCTCGCCCGCTCGCTCAACTGTGAGAAGGGCCCGACGCCCGACCCGTGCGGCGAGTGCGACTCGTGCCGGGCCCTGGCCCCCGACGGCTCCGGCTCGATCGACGTCATCGAGATCGACGCCGCCAGCCACGGTGGTGTCGACGACGCGCGCGACCTGCGCGAGCGGGCATTCTTCGCGCCGGTCTCGAGCCGGTTCAAGGTCTATGTCATCGACGAGGCGCACATGGTCTCGTCGGCAGGCTTCAACGCGCTGCTCAAGCTCGTCGAGGAGCCGCCGGAGTATGTGAAGTTCGTCTTCGCGACCACCGAGCCCGAGAAGGTGCTGGGGACGATCAAGTCCCGCACCCACCACTATCCGTTCCGGCTGATCCCGCCGGGGGTGCTGCGGCCATACCTGGAGCAGCTGACCGCGGCCGAGGGCGTCGTCGTCGAGCCGGCGGTGTTCCCGCTCGTGGTCCGCGCCGGCGCGGGCAGCGCCCGTGACACGCTCTCCGTCCTCGACCAGCTGATCTCCGGCGCCGGCCCCGACGGCGTCACCTACCGGCGGGCCGTGGCGCTGCTCGGCGTCACCGATGTGGCGCTCATCGACGAGATGTGCGACTCCCTCGCCGCCGACGACGGCCGGGGCGCCTATGGCGTCATCGACCGGGTCGTCGAGGCGGGGCACGACCCGCGGCGGTTCGCGTCCGACCTGCTGGAGCGGCTGCGCGACCTGATCGTTCTGCAGCAGGTCCCCGACGCGGTCGAGAAGGGCCTGCTGGACGCGCCGCACGACCAGCTCGAGCGGATGGGCGCCCAGGCCAGCCAGCTCGGGCAGGCGACGCTGTCGCGGTTCGCCGACATCGTGCACAACGGGCTGACCGAGATGCGCGGCACCACGGCGCCGCGGCTGCTCCTGGAGCTGATCACCGCCCGCATGCTGCTGCCGGGCGCCGACGACTCCAGCAGCGCGCTGCTGCAGCGCCTGGAGCGCATGGAGCGGCGGATGCTGGCGGGCGGAGTAGCTCCGGCGGCCGGTCCCGGGGCTGCGCCTTCGTCTGGCGGGGAGCGTGCTCCGGCCGCGTCGCCCTCCTCCGGAGGGCCGTCGGCGGTGGTCCCTGTTGCGACTGCTGCGGTTGCTCCGTCTGCTTCCGCTCCGCCTGCGGTTGTGTCGTCTGCCGTTGCTCCGGCTCCCGGCGCCTCTGCGCAGGCTGCTCCGCCGTCTCCGGCCGCTGCGGCTCAGCAGGCTCCGGTCCAGGCTGCCTCCGTGCAGGTCGCTCCTGTCCAGACTGCTCCCGCCCCGGCTGATTACGTCCAGGAGGCGCAGGGCGGTCAGGGGTCCGGTGCGCTCGACGCCGGTGCGGTCCGGCGGGTGTGGGCCGACGTGCTGTCGCTGGTCAGCGGGAAGTCGAAGAAGGCCGCCGCGATCGTCCGTGAGGCGACCGTGCAGGACGTCGAGGGCACCACGCTGGTGCTCGGGTTCAAGCACACGGCGCACGCCAACATGCTCAATGCCTCACCCGACGTGCTGATCGCCGCGCTGAGCGAGCTGCTCGGCGGGCGGTGGCAGGTCAGGTGCGAGGTCGGCGGGCAGCCCGGCGGGGGCGGTGGCACCCGTCCGAGCCCGCCCAGGCCGACGCCGCAGTCAGGGCCGGGCGGCCCGCCGGTGCCGGCCGACGGTGGATCTCGCGGCGGCGCCACGGTGCCGCAGCAGGCCGCCGAGGCCTGGCCGACGCCGGCGCGCCCCGCTGGCGATCCCGTGCCGGTCGACGCGCGGGTGGGCGGGATGAGCATGGCGTCGGCGCGGGCCGGCACCGCACCTGGGTCTGTGGGGACCGAGGGGTGGCCGACCCCGGCGCCCGTTCCCGGGACGGCCGCAGCCCCTGGCGCTGCGGGCGGTTCCCAGGGCGGCTGGCCGGTGACAGCGGTGCCGGGCGGGATGGCGGCGCAGGCCGACGGCTGGCCGGCGCCGGCGGTGCCCGGCGGGGTCGTCCGCACGCCGTCCGGCGGTGTCCTTGCGGACCCGCGCAGGCAGGCGGGCCAGGGCGGCGATCAGACGCATGCGGCCGCTGGGTCGGCGAGCGACTGGCCGGTCCCCGCCACGCCGGGCGGTCCACCCGGCGGTCCAGCGCAGCACGGTCCGGCCGCGGGTGGTTCGGCTGCGGGTGGTTCGGCTCGGGGCGCCTTGGCGTCGGGTGTGTCCGCTTCCGGTGGGCCTGCATTCGGCGGGTCCGCTTCAGCTGGGTCCGCTTCAGCTGGGTCCGCTTCGGCTGGGTCCGTTCCGGCTGGGTCCGCTGTCGGTGGGTCCGCTGCCGGTGGATTCGCGCCGGGTGCTTCGGGCGGGTCGGCGCAGGTCGTGACCGGGCAGCCGAGCGGTGGGCCGGGGTTCGGCGGGGGCGGCCCGCAGGGCGGTCAGTGGCCGAGCGGTGGCGGTCCGGCCGGCGGAGGCCCGGCGTTCGGCGGCCAGTCCAACGGCGCACGCACCGCCGGGGGAGCCCGGCCGCACAACGGTGCCCGGCCGCGCACCGCGATCGAGCAGGCGCGGGAGGCGGCCAGCCGGGCGGCGAACGCGCCGCGGCGGGGAGCTGCCGCGGCCGCGCCGGTGGAGTCGGTGTGGGACGGTGCGGCCGCGGACGAGCCGCCGTTCGACCCGGATTACGACCGGCCCGTCGCCGATCCGCGGTTTCCGGGGTTGGACCCGGGGGATGAGCTGCTGGACGATGCGAGTTCGGTGCGGGAGTCGAGCGAAGAGGCGGCGTTGCGGTTGCTCAGTGAAGCGCTCGGCGCGGAGAAGATCGGCGAGACCACGAGCTGAGATCGACGGTCGAGGCAGGACATCGGCCGAGTGAACGACCCAGCCGACCGGGTGAGGGCCGCGGGCCGGGCACGACCCGGCGCCGGCACCGCGGTGGGCACCATCCAGGACGGACCGCCGGCTGAGGTATACCAGCCAGACGAGCCAGGGTAAGACCAGCTGAGCATTGCCCGAATATCGAAGAGGAGCAGACGTGCGCCCCGGTGGACAGCCCAACCTGCAGCAGATGATGAAGCAGGCGCAGAAGATGCAGCAGCAGATGGTCGCGGCGCAGGCCGAGCTGGCGGAGGCCGAGCTGACCGGCACCGCCGGTGGTGGCCTGGTGACGGCCGTCGTGCGCGGGTCCGGTGAGGTCGTCAGCATCAAGATCGACCCGAAGGCGGTCGACCCGGACGACGTGGAGACCCTGGAGGACCTGGTGGTCGCCGCGCTGCACAACGCCGCGCAGGCCGCGAAGGACCTGACGGAGGAGAAGATGGGGCCGCTCACGGCGGGCCTCGGCGGCTTGGGTGGCGGCCTCGGGCTGCCCGGATTCTAACCGCCGCAGATGTACGAAGGTGCCATCCAGGACCTGATCGACGAGCTGGGCAGGCTGCCCGGGATCGGTCCGAAGAGCGCGCAGCGGATCGCGTTCCACGTGCTGTCGTCCGACCCGTCGGACGTGAAGCGGCTCGCCCAGGCGTTGACCAGGGTGAAGGAGCTGGTGCGGTTCTGCACGCGCTGCTTCAACGTGGCCGAGTCGGACCTGTGCCGGATCTGCCGCGACCCGCGCCGCAGCGACGAGGTGTTCTGCGTCGTGGAGGAGCCGAAGGACGTCGTCGCGATCGAGCGGACCGGTGAGTTCCGGGGCAGGTACCACGTGCTCGGCGGAGCGATCAACCCGCTCGAGGGCGTGGGTCCGGACAACCTGAAGGTCCGCGAGCTGATGATGCGGCTCGCGGACGGCACCTGCAAGGAGCTGATCCTCGCGACCGACCCCAACACGGAGGGCGAGGCCACGGCGACGTACCTGGCGCTGCTGGTCAAGCCGATGGGGCTCAACGTGACCCGCCTCGCCAGCGGGCTGCCCGTCGGCGGCGACCTCGAGTACGCGGACGAGATCACGCTCGGCCGCGCCTTCGAGGGGCGCCGGGCGGTCTAGCCCTCGGGGCGGTTCAGGATGCCGACGACCACGGCGTGCACGGCGGCGAGGTCGGCGGGGTCGGCGAGGTGGGTGCGGGTGCCGGTCACCACGTACCACTCCTCGGCGTCCTTGTACTGGACCCGAACGAGCGCGGCACCGCTGGCGTCGACCTCGGAACGCAGGGTGAGCTCGCCGGTGACGACGCCGACCTCGTCGGTCATCACACCGCCGGGCCCGGCCATGATGTCGGTCGTCAGCGGCGCGCCCGCCCCACCGCCGGCCGGTGCGCCCGCCTCGCCGCCAGTCGGTGCGGCTGCCTCACCGCCGGCCGGTGCGCCCGCCTCAGCAGACCCGCCTGCGGCGGAAGCACCGTCAGCTGGCGCGGCGGCAGAAGCGTCGGCGGCAGCCGACGCAGCAGGAGCGTCAGCAGCCGGTGCCGCAGCCCCGGAGGCCTCCGCCGCCGGGGTGGCCGCAGCCGGCGCCGCAGCTGGAGCGGCCTCGGCGGCGGGCGCCGCCGCAGGGGCCGAAGGGGCGGCCGGTGTCTGCGTAGTACCCGGTGCCGCGTCCGGACCCGGTGCTGCGTCTGCCATCTCGGCCGCCCTTCAGTCGCGCCTGTACACAGAGTGTGGAACTGCCTACTTGCAGGTTGTCAGCATGTCCGTCAGGGCCGACTTCTCGGCCGCGGTGACGGTCAGCTTGTAGAAGCTCTTCACCGTTACCCAGTCTTGCGCATATGTGCACCAGTAGGCCTTGTTCGGCGGCTTCCACGTCGACGGGTCCTGGTCACCCTTGGACCGGTTCGACTGGAGGCTGACCGCGAACAGCTGCGGCCGCGTCATGTCGTTGGCGAACTGCTTGCGCTGTTCATCGGTCCACTTGTTGGCACCGGACCGCCAGCCGGCGGCGAGCGGGACCATGTGGTCGATGTCGAGGGCCTTCGGGTCGGTGAGGGTCTTGTCGTCGTACGGGCTGTACCAGGTCCCCGCCGTGACCTTGCAGTCGGCGTCGGCCTGGACGCCCTTGCCGTCGCGCTTGAGCACGGCTTCGCGGGTGTCGCAGCTGTTGCCCTGGCTGATCCAGTGGGTGAACTTCTCGCGGCTGTAACCGGCCATCGAACCGGCTGCCGTGACGGTGAGCTGCTCGAGGGCGGCCGTGGCCGCGCCGGGGTTGCCGGCGGCGGGCGACTTGGTCGCGCCGGTGCTCGCACCGCCGTTGCCTGCCGTGGACGAGCTGGGCGCTGCCGCGCCCGGTGTTGAGGAGACCTCACAACTGCCGGCGCCGGTGAGCACCGTGGCGAGTGCGAGAGCGAGGAGGACGGCTTTGCCGTTGGAGGGGCTCACGCCACCACTGTGCGGCATGGAAGCACGTAGCGGGCGCAGCGCCACGGTGGGATTCCCGACACCAGCGGGGCGGGAGTGACCGGAGAACCGGGACGGCGGTCCCTGTCGCCCGGGACGCCGGGCCCGGCAGGATCGACCGCATGAGCAGCACGAAGGTGACCTGGGCAGGACCCACATAGCGCGAAAGGCCGGCCCTGGACGGGCCGGCCTTTCAACGAGATCAGCTGCGGTTGGCGGCGCTCAGCACGGCACGCAACGATGCGGTCACGATGTTGGCGTCGATGCCGACGCCCCAGTAGGTCTGGCCGTCGACGGAGCACTCGACGTAGGCCGCGGCCTGCGCACTCTCACCGGCGGTGAGCGCGTGCTCGGCGTAGTCCAGCACCCGCACGTCGACCCCGAAGTCGCCCAGCGCGTGGACGAACGCGTCGATCGGGCCGTTGCCGGTCGCGGAAACGGACCGGACCACCCCGTCGACCGCCACCTCGGCGGTCAGCGTGACCTTGCCGTCGACCGTGGAGGCCTCGTACCCCTGCAGCGTGAACCGCCGGTCGGAGAAGTACTCGGCGGAGAAGAAGTCCCACATCGCCTGCGGGCTGACCTCGCCGCCCTCGTCGTCGGTGTGCCGCTGCACGACACCGGAGAACTCGATCTGCAGGCGGCGCGGCAGGTCGAGGTGGTGCTCGGACTTCATCACGTACGCGACGCCGCCCTTGCCCGACTGCGAGTTGACCCGGATGACCGCCTCGTAGGAGCGGCCCACGTCCTTCGGGTCGATCGGCAGGTAGGGCACGCCCCACTGGTACCGGTCGACGTCGACCCCGGCGGCCGCGGCGTCGCGCCGCAACGCGTCGAAGCCCTTCTTGATCGCGTCCTGGTGCGAGCCGGAGAACGCGGTGTAGACCAGATCGCCGGCGTACGGGTGGCGCTCGTGCACCGGCAGCTGGTTGCAGTACTCGACGGTGCGCTTGATCTCGTCGATGTTGGAGAAGTCGATCTGCGGGTCGACACCCTGGGAGAACAGGTTCAGCCCCAGCGTGACCAGGTCGACGTTGCCGGTGCGCTCACCGTTGCCGAACAGGCAGCCCTCGACGCGGTCGGCGCCGGCCATCAGGCCCAGCTCGGCGGCGGCGACGGCGGTGCCACGGTCGTTGTGCGGGTGCAGGGACAGCACGACCGACTCGCGCCGTGGCAGGTTGCGCGACATCCACTCGATCGAGTCGGCGTAGACGTTGGGGGTCGCCATCTCCACCGTGGCCGGCAGGTTGATGATCAGCGGCCGGTCCGGGGTCGGCTGCAGTACGTCGATCACGGCGCTGCAGATCTCCAGCGCGTAGTCCAGCTCCGTGCCGGTGTACGACTCCGGCGAGTACTGGTAGTAGATCTCGGTGTCGGGGGTGATCGCCTCGGCGTACTTCTGGCACAGCCGCGCCGCGCTGGTCGCGATGTCGGTGATCCCGGCCTTGTCCAGGCCGAACACGACCCGCCGCTGCAGCGTGGAGGTCGAGTTGTAGAAGTGCACGATGGCCCGCTTGGCGCCACGCAGCGACTCGAACGTGCGCTCGATCAGCGTGTCGCGGCACTGGGTCAGCACCTGGATGGTGACGTCGTCGGGGATCAGGTCCTGCTCGATCAGCGTCCGCACGAAGTCGAAGTCCGTCTGCGACGCGGCCGGGAAACCTACCTCGATCTCCTTGTAGCCCATGCGGACCAGCAGGCCGAACATGCGGCGTTTGCGCTCCACGGACATCGGGTCGATCAGGGCCTGGTTGCCGTCGCGCAGGTCGACCGCGCACCACCGGGGCGCCGCGGTGATCTCGCGGGACGGCCACTGACGGTCGGTCAGCGGGATCTGGAACTGTTCACTGAACGGCCGGTAGCGCTCGACGGGCATCCGGCTGGCAGTCTGATTGGCGATCTCGGACATGGCTCAATGCTCCTGGAAAGGTGGTCGGGACCAAGAAGGGTCGACCGGCAGGAGCGCAGACGCGACTCAACCCCGCGACGAGGTGCCGGCCTGTCGGGCCTCGTCGCGGCGACGAAGAAGGAGAACCGTCTGCCACATGTCGGGCGCCAGCGTACCACTCACCGGGAGCGTGAGATCGACGGTGCGGCCGACGGTGACGAAGACGACGGTTTCGGCGGCGGGGGCGCGGACGTCCCCAGCGGCGCGCCATCGACCACCGGGCCGGGCAGCGAGATCGTGCCGGGCGCCGGTGCGGGGTCCCCGGTGAGCGTGAGCTGGCCCATCGGGATCCTCGCGGCGACCAGGATGCCGCGGTCGTTGTAGCAGAACACCCCGGCGTCGATCGGCGGCTGGACCGCGGTGACGCCCGGCTCGACCGCGAAGCACGGTGCCGACGTACCGGCGAGCGGGTCGGCGGGCGCCACGGCGAGTGGCACCTGGCGGTCCAGCAGTACGTCGAGCCAGGCGCTGAACACGTACTGCAGCCGCGGGTCGATCGCGGCCGGCAGCTTCTTGTTCGTCGCGGCGACCCGCACGCAGCCGCCCGCGGGGTTGATCGGGCACTGGTAGACGCCCTCGGGGCGGTTGATGATCGCGACGTCCGCTGTACCGCCGAGCGCGCCGCCCTGGATGTCGATCCGCCACGTGCGGTCGGTGGCGACGGTGACCAGCACCGAACGGGGTGCCTTGCCCTGCACGACCAGGGTGTACGCGGCGATGTACCGCTGGTCCTTGGCCACCGCCACCCGGGCGGCGAGCATGCCGCGGGGATCGGGCTGCGCGGGCGCGCCGGTAGCCGGGGCCGACGGCGGGGCGACCGGTTCGCCCCCGCCACAGGCGGCCAGCAGCAGCCCGGTGACCACGGCGAGCGCCGTGCCGGTGGTCACAGTGATCGCGGTTACCCCGGCCCGACGTGAGCGCACGTGCGTATTCTCGCCCGTCGGACGGCCGGATCGTGGGAACGCCACTCCCGACCGGTACCGACCGCCGGTACGCTCGGCTGCGTCAACATCGCCCGTACGGGTGGAAAGGAGCTCGACGGCGTGGCGCTGATCGTGCAGAAGTATGGCGGGTCGTCCGTCGCCAACGCCGAGCGCATCAAGCGCGTCGCCGAGCGGATCGTCGACACGCGGAAGGCCGGCAACGAGGTCGTCGTGGTCGTCTCGGCCATGGGCGACACGACCGACGAGCTCCTCGACCTCGCGTCGCAGGTCAGCCCCGTCCCAGCAGGCCGTGAGCTGGACATGTTGCTCACCGCCGGCGAGCGGATCTCGATGGCACTGCTCGCGATGGCGATCAACAACCTCGGTTACGAGGCACGGTCGTACACGGGCAGCCAGGCAGGCGTGATCACCACGTCGACGCACGGCCGGGCCCGCATCATCGACGTGACCCCGGGCCGCCTGCGCGGCGCGCTGGACGAGGGCGCGATCGCGATCGTCGCCGGGTTCCAGGGTGTGGCACAGGACACCAAAGACATCACCACCCTCGGGCGGGGCGGCTCCGACACCACCGCGGTGGCGCTCGCCGCGGCGCTGCACGCCGACGTGTGCGAGATCTACACCGACGTCGACGGGATCTTCACCGCCGACCCCCGGGTGGCCAAGAACGCCCGCCACATCAAGCAGATCACGTACGAGGAGATGCTCGAGCTTGCCGCCTGCGGCGCGAAGGTGCTGCACCTGCGCAGCGTCGAGTACGCGCGGCGGTTCAACCTGCCGATCCACGTCCGATCGTCCTACTCAACCGCAAACGGCACCCTGGTCACCGGATCGATGGAGGACCTTTCCGTGGAGCAAGCGCTCATCACCGGCGTCGCGCACGACCGCAGCGAGGCGAAGATCACCATCGTCGGCGTGCCCGACCAGCCCGGTGTCGCCGCGCGGATCTTCCAGACGGTCGCCGCTGCGGAGACCAACATCGACATGATCGTGCAGAACGTGTCGACCGAGGGCACCGGCCGCACGGACATCTCGTTCACGCTGCCGAAGACCGACGGCGCCACCGCGAAGGCGGCGCTGGAGCGGGCCAAGGCGACCGTCGACTTCCGCGACATCCTGTTCGACGACCACATCGGCAAGGTCTCCCTCATCGGCGCCGGCATGCGCTCCAACCCGGGCGTCGCGGCCCAGCTCTTCGCCGCCCTCGCCGAGGCCGGCGTCAACATCGAGATGATCTCCACCTCGGAGATCCGGGTGTCCGTCGTGTGCCGCGACACCGACCTCGACGTCGCCGTTCGTGCCATTCACGACGCCTTCGAGCTCGGCGGCAACGAGGAAGCCGTGGTTTATGCGGGGACCGGACGGTAGGTTCGCTCGTTATGGGCGCGTTACCAACGCTGGCCGTCGTCGGTGCGACCGGCGCAGTCGGCACCGTCATGTGTGAGCTGCTCTCCTCCCGCAAGAACGTGTGGGGGGAGATCCGCCTCGTCGCCTCCAAACGCTCCGCCGGCCGCACCCTGGTCGTGCGGGGCGAGGAGCTGACCGTGCAGGAGCTCGCCGCCGACGTGTTCGACGGTGTCGACGTGGCGATGTTCGACGTCCCGGACGAGGTCTCCGCCGAGTGGGCCCCGATCGCGGTGTCGCACGGCGCGATCGCCGTCGACAACTCCGGCGCCTTCCGGATGGACCCCGACGTCCCGCTGGTCGTGCCCGAGATCAACCCCGAGCAGTCCCGCAACCGCCCCAAGGGCATCATCGCCAACGCCAACTGCACCACCCTGGCGATGATCGTCGCGCTGGCCCCGCTGCACCGCGAGTACGGGCTCAAGGAGCTGGTACTGGCGTCGTACCAGGCCGTCTCCGGCGCGGGCAAGGACGGCGTCGACACCCTGCTCAGCCAGCTCGAACGGGTCAGCGGCGACCGCAGCCTCGGCTCCCGCTCGGGCAACGTCCGCCAGGCCGTCGGCGACGACCTCGGCCCGTTCCCGGCGCCGCTCGCGCTCAACGTCGTGCCGTGGGCGGGCTCGCTGCGCGACGCGGGCTGGTCGTCCGAGGAGCTCAAGACGCGCAACGAGTCGCGCAAGATCCTCGGCCTGCCCGACCTCAAGGTGTCCGCGACCTGCGTCCGCGTCCCCGTCGTGACCGGCCACTCGGTCGCCGTGCACGCGGTCTTCGGTGTCGAGGTCGACGCCGAGGGCGCCCGCGAGGTGCTGCGCCACGCACCGGGCGTGATCCTCGTCGACGACCCAGCCGCCGGCGAGTTCCCGATGCCCATCGACGCCGTCGGCACCGACCCGTCGTGGGTCGGCAGGATCCGCCGCTCGATCGATGACCCACGCGCGCTGGACCTGTTCGTCACGGGCGACAACCTGCGCAAGGGCGCGGCGCTGAACACGGCGCAGATCGCGGAGCTGCTGTCGAAGGAGCTCCAGGGCTCCTGAGGCCGCGCTCGGGGTCGTGCGCCGCGTCCCCCTGATCTCAGGCCCGCCGTCCGCGCACCCGGCCTGTCGCGTCCAGCGGCCCACGTGCCCGCCCGGCCCGCGTGCCCGCCCGGCCCACGTGCCCGCCCGGCCCACGTGCCTGCCCGGCCCACGTGCCTGCCCGGCCTGGGTGCCTGCCCGGCCTGGGGCCCGTTCGGCCTGCGCACCGAGCCAGCCTGCGCACCCGGCGGGCTCGCCCAGCCAGGCCTGCTCCACAGTCAGCGCGCTTCGCCCGGCCTGGGTGCTCGTCCCGGCCTGCGTGCCTGCCTGGCCTGTGCGTCCAGCGCTTGCTTGGCCTGCGCCTCCAGCCGGCCCGCGTGCGCGCTTGGCTGGCTCGCCTGGCCAGGCTTGCTCGACCGTCAGCGTGCCTGCCTGGCCTGCGTGCCTGCCTGGCCTGCGTGCCTGCCTGGCCTGCGTGCCTGCCTGGCCTGCGTGCCTGCCTGGCCTGCGTGCCTGCCTGGCCTGCGTGCCTGCCT
>NZ_JBFAIC010000009.1:48531-103972 GCF_040654515.1 Dactylosporangium sp. NPDC050688 | reverse complement strand
GCCTGGCCTGCGCGTCCAGTCGGCCCCGCGTGCGCGCTCAGCTGGCTCGCCTGGCCAGGCTTGCTCCACCGTCAGCTTGCCTCGCCCGGCCGGCGCGCCCGCCTGGCCCGCGCGTCCAGCGCCGGCCTGGCCCGCGTGTCCAGCCGGCCCGCGTGCGCGCTCAGCTGGCTCACCCGGTCAGGCCTGCTCCACCGGTCAGCTTGCCTCGCCCGGCCGGCGTCGGTCATCCCGCTCCCGTCAGGCGCCTGCACCACCCTCCGCGACTCGACCCCCGGCTACGGGGCGAGGACGTCGTCAGCGTCAGCGATGGTGTACGCGTAGCCCTGCTCGGCCAGGAAGCGTTGCCGGTGGGCGGCATACTCGGTGTCGATCGTGTCGCGGGCCACGACCGTGTAGAAGTGGGCCTGGCGCTTGTCGGCCTTCGGGCGCAGGACCCGGCCGAGGCGTTGCGCCTCCTCCTGGCGGGAGCCGAAGCTGCCCGACACCTGGATGGCCACGGCGGCCTCGGGCAGGTCGATCGAGAAGTTGCCGACGCGGGAGATGACCAGGGTCTTGAGCTCGCCGGCGCGGAACGCGTCGAACAGGCGCTCGCGCTCCTTGTTGGTGGTCGAGCCCTGCACGATCGGCGCGTCGAGGAACTCCCCGAGCTGGTGCAGCTGGTCGATGTAGCCGCCGATGACGAGGATCTGCTCGTCCTTGTGCCGCTCGATCAGGGCCTTGACCACGGGCAGCTTCGTGCGGGCGGTCGAGGCGACCCGGTAACGCTCCTCGGGCTCGGCGACCGCATACGCCATCCGCTCGGTCTCGGTCAGGGTGACGCGGACCTCGACGCACTCGGCGGGCGCGATCCAGCCCTGCGCCTCGATGTCCTTCCACGGCGCGTCGTAGCGCTTCGGGCCGATCAGGGAGAACACGTCGCCCTCCCGGCCGTCCTCGCGGACCAGGGTCGCGGTCAGGCCGAGCCGGCGTCTGGCCTGCAGGTCGGCGGTGAACCGGAAGATCGGGGCGGGCAGCAGGTGGACCTCGTCGTAGACGATGAGGCCCCAGTCGCGGGCGCCGAACAGGTCCAGATGCGGGAACACGCCACCGCGGCGGGTGGTCAGCACCTGATACGTCGCGATCGTGACCGGGCGGATCTCCTTGCGCTCGCCGGAATACTCGCCGATCTCCTCCTCGGTCAGACTGGTCCGGGCGATCAGCTCGCGCTTCCACTGCCGCCCGGCGACCGTGTTGGTGACCAGGATCAGGGTGGTCGCGTTGGCCTCGGCCATCGCGGCCGCGCCGACGAGGGTCTTGCCGGCGCCGCAGGGCAGGACGACGACGCCGGAGCCGCCTGCCCAGAACGAGTCGACCGCCTCGCGCTGATACGACCGCAGGACCCAGCCGTCCTCCGCGAGGTCGATTTGGTGCGCCTCACCGTCCACGTAACCCGCGAGGTCCTCGGCCGGCCAGCCCAGCTTGAGCAGCGCCTGCTTCAGCCGCCCGCGCTCGGACGCGTGCACGATGACGGTGTCGGCGTCGATGTTGGCGCCGAGCATGCCCGCGAGCTTCTTGCTCTTGGCGACCTCGATCAGCACCGCACGGTCCAGCCCGCGCAGGACCAGCCCGTGCACGGGGTCGTTGAGCAGCTGCAGCCGCCCGTAGCGGTCCATCGTCTCGGCGATGTCGACGAGCAGCGCGTGGGGCACCGGATACCGCGAGAACCGCAGCAGCGCGTCGACGACACCCTCGGCGTCGTGCCCGGCGGCGCGTGCGTTCCACAGGCCGAGCGGCGTCAGGCGATAGGTGTGCACGTGCTCCGGCGAGCGTTCCAGCTCGGCGAACGGCGCGATCGCCATCCGGCACGCGAGCGCGTCGGGATGGTCGACCTCGAGCAGCAGGGTCTTGTCGGACTGGACGATCAATGGACCTTCGGGCACGCAGCCAGTGTCGCACGCACCTGTGACAGTTCCCGGAATGTGGGAGGCTTCGGAGTCCCTGCAACCTTTCGGGGGTCGGATCGCGTCTGAGGTAGTGACTGCCGTGCGATGGAGGCGACCAGCTTCGCCTCCATCGCTTGTTGTGTCGCTGCTGGGCCAGCACGGCGGTGGTGGGAGCCGGACGCTCGCGTTCGGACCGGGAGATGACGGTGTGGTCGCGGGGGCCGGCTACCGCTCGACCGGTCGACGCAACGGGGGTGGGCGCGTCGTCCGCTCCACCTCCGTAGACTGGTCGGCGTGGGTCGGCGGTTCGGCGACAGGGCGGCCTTGACGTTCGGCGGGATCGCCGCGGTGGCGGTGGCCGTCGGCTGGTTCCTGCTGTCCTCGCAGGTGGCGCACACCGACGTGCAGACGGCCGTGAGCGAGTCACTCGGTGCGATCCTCGTGCTCATGCTGGTGGTGTCCGTGATCGGATCCATCCGCCGAGGGTGATGAAGAACCGTGACAGTGGGCGATGAGTCGGTACGCTGTGGAAGGTGACCGACCTGGAGGGCGCTCCGGCATCGGCTGTGGACGATGACGCCACGGTCGGCTTCTCGCCGCTGGCCATGGTCGGCGTCGGCGCGGTCGGCGTCCTGGGCCTGGCCTGGTTCCTGGTGTCGTGGCTGGTGCTCGGCAGCCCGCTCACCGACGCGATCGGCGAGACGGTCGGCAGCCTCGCCGCGATCCTGCTCATCGTCTCGATCATCGGCGCCGCCCGAGCCAGCACCCGCTGACGACGCCAACGCCCAACTGACAAAGACCGACAAAGCCAGCACGCCGCTGAGAAACCAGCACCCCGTCGACAAAAGACAGCGCCTAGCCAGGTGTCTCCTCCAGTGCCGCCGCCGTGATGCGGTGCAGCGCGAACGTGTGCAGCATCTCCGTCCGCTCGTCCTCGGCGCGCAGATACCCGCCCCCCATCGACACCGGCCTGACCAGCCGCGACGCCGTCGCCCCGTGCGAGTCGACATAACCGACCCAGACCCGGGTCTTGTCGCGAAGCGCCTGCTGGAGCACCTCGAGCGCTTCGGTGTGCGAGGAGGTGGACGTACCGTTGGCGCGCACCGTCACTGGAGCACGGCGGGCGATTCGGGCGGCCGCGTCGCCCCTGCGGATCTGCTCGATGACGCCGGCGAGGCGTGGGGTGGACAACCGGGCGGCCGCCGCCGGGTCCTCGATGCCGCGGTGCGCCCAGCTGGGACGGGGCGGGCCGCGCCGGGCCTTCGGACGCGTCAGCACGGCGGCGCCGGTGGCGTCCTCCTGCACCGGCGGATACCCGGCCTCGCGCAGCGCCTCCAGCAGCCTCGCGGGCGTGTGGCGGCTGGCGAGGACCGTCGGCGCCAGGCGGCGCAGGGTGAGCCCTTGGAGGCGGCGGTCGGCGAGCACCTCGGCGATCAGGGACTCGTCGTCGCTGCGGACATAGGAGTTGGCCGAGCCGACGCGCATGCCGCCGTGCCGGCGGGCCATGTCGTCGATCAGGTACGTGAGCGTCTGCGGCACCGGGGTGCGCGACCGGCGGGCCAGCAGGGCGTGCAGGTCGGCGGCGGTGTAACCGGCGTCGAGGCTGCGGCGGACCGACTCGGCGGTGATGCGGTGAGCGCTGGCCGACTCCTGCACGGTGAGCAGCTCGAGCTCGCCGGCGAGGGTCGGCTCGGGCGGGCCGGGCACGATGACCGACAGGTCGGCCTGCAGCAGGACGTGGTCGACTGGGGCTGGCAGCATCGTGTCGAGCAGGGCCGCCGAGCCGGTGAGGGCGGCGCCGTCGGGCGCGTTGAGGCCGAGCGGGTCGTCGGTGTCGACGCTGCCTGAGACGATCTCGTCCAGCAGGAGCCGCCCGAAGCCGGTGAGCCCGCCGAACCCGGTCATGCCGATGAGGGCGGCCTCGGCGAGGTTGGCCTCGACGACCGCGGCGGCGCTGCGGGAGACCCGGCGCGGCGTGCGCCACGACAGCAGGTCGACCACGTCGGACGGGGCGATGGTGGCGCCGGGCGGGAGTTCGGCCAGGACCTGCAGCGCGGCGCGGCGCTGGGCCGGCACGCCGGGGCGGGACAGCTCCGGGGCGAGCGCGTTGATCGGGCGGTCGCGGTCGTCGCGCTGGCCGATCAGCGCCGGCGCGCGGGTCATCGTCAGCCAGGTCACGGCGAGGCGGTGCCAGCGGGCGGCGATCCCCAGGGCCCGCCACACGTCATAGGCGATGGTCGGCAGGAAGACGCTTTCGACCCGCTTGTTGTCGATGATCTCCTCGCCGAGCAGGCCCGCGGCGGCGGCGAGCTCGACCAGCAGCGCGGCGGCCGGCTCCTCGACGCCGATGAGCTTGGCGAAGCGGCGCAGGTCGCGCACGCCCATGCCGCCGGAGCGCAGCACCGACGGCGGCTCGGCGTTGACCGCCTCGACCAGCGTCTCCAGGTTGCGCACCAGCTCCAGCACCTGGCCGGCGCCGGCCCGGTCGAGCTGGGCGGCGTCGCGGGTCGGGGTCGGCACCTGCGGCGGGTCGGGGTGCAGCTGGCCGAGCGGGCCGGCGTCGCGGCGCAGGACCAGGGACACCTCGACGGGCAGCTCGACGGCGTCGCGGCTGACGGCGACCAGCAGATGCTGCTCGACCAGCCAGCGGACGGGCGAGTCGGGGTCGGAGCGCAGGCTGGCCGGGGTGACGGTGCCGACCGGCGGCCCGGCGGCGAGCCGGTCGAGCACGGCACGGGCGGCGGGCGGCGCGGCCAGCAGCGTGCGGCGCAGCTTCGCGGGGTCGGCGACCAGTGCCCCGGCGAGCGGGTCGAGCTCTGCGGCGGGCCGGCCCAGCCCGGCGGGATACGGCGAGCAGACCTCGTCGACGGCGCCGACGATGCGCAGCGCGCTCTCGTGCCCGTAGGCGATCCCGTGCTGCACGAGCAGGTCGATGGCGCCCCGCACCCTGGCGGCCTCGACCCCGGACGCGGCGGTGAGCGTCAGCACGGCCTCGGTGGACGTGGTGTGGCCGATGCGCGTATACCGCAGCGCGTCGAGGATCTCGAGGGTGAACGTGTCGAGCCCGTCCAGCGCGCGGGCCACCGCCACGCGGGACTGCGCCCGGTGCGCGAGCGCCGAGAAGTCCGACGGGGGCGGGATGACCAGGTCCGGGCGCAGCCGGATGAGCGCCATCAGCCCGTCGTCGGGCAGGGCGCGGAAATGGTCTGCGAGTGAGGTCGTCATCTCACCTCATACGCTAACCGGCCCGTATGACAAAAGAGGGCGGGGCCGACGGCCCCGCCCTCTTCCGAAGGGGTTGTTACTTCAGTCCGTTGCTCACCGAGGTGATCAGTTCACCGTTGGTGGTGTCACCGGAGAGCTCCCAGAAGAACGCGCCGCCGAGGCTCTGCGTCTTGGCGTAGCTCATCTTGCCGGTGATCGTCGCCGGGGTGTCGTAGCTCCACCAGTTGCTGCCGCACTTGGCGTACGCGGTGCCGCCGACGGTGCCGGTGGCCGGGCAGGTGTTCTTGAGGACCTTGTAGTCCTCGATGCCCGCCTCGTACGTGCCGGGGGCCGCACCGGTCGCGGTGCCGCCGGGCGCGGACTGGGTGACACCGGTCCAGCCGCGGCCGTAGAAGCCGACGCCGAGCAGCAGCTTGCTGGACGGCACGCCCTTGGCCTTGAGCTTGCTGATCGCGGCCTCGGAGCAGAAGCCCGCCTGCGGGATGCCCGAGTAGCAGCTCAGCGGCGAGTGCGGGGCGGTCGGGCCCTGTGCGTTGAAGGCGCCGAAGTAGTCGTACGTCATCGGCATCAGCCAGTCGAGGTTGCCCGCGGCACCGGCGTAGTCCGTCGCGTCGATCTTGCCGCCGTTGCTGCCGTCGGCCGTGATGGCGGCGGTGATCAGCTTGCTGGTGCCGAACTTGGCGCGCAGCGCGGCGATCACGTTCTTGAACGCGTTCGGGCCGCTGGCGTCGCAGCTGAGGCCGCAGGCGTTCGGGTACTCCCAGTCGATGTCGATGCCGTCGAAGACGCCGGCCCACCGCGGGTCGTTGACCAGGTTGTAGCAGGAGTTCGCGAAGGCGGTCGGGTTGGCGGCGGCCTGGGTGAAGCCGGCCGACCAGGTCCAACCACCGAAGGACCAGATCACCTTCAGGTGCGGGTACTTCGCCTTGAGCTTCTTGAGCTGGTTGAAGCTGCCGCGCAGCGGCTGGTCCCAGGTGTCCGCGACGCCGTCGACCGAGTCGGCCGCCGTGTACGCCTTGTCGTAGTCGGCGTAGCTGTCACCGATCGAGCACTGGCCGCCGGTCGTGTTGCCGAACGCGTACAGGATGTGGGTCAGCTTCGCGGCCGAGCCGCTCGTGTCGATGTTCTTCACGTGGTAGTTGCGGCCGTAGACGCCCCACTCGGCGAAGTAGCCGACGACCTTCTTGCCGCTCGGGGGGTTCGAGGTCGGCGGGTTGGAGGTCGGGGGATTCGACGTGGGCGGGTTGGACGTGGGCGGGTTGGAGGTCGGGGGGTTCGACGTGGGCGGGTTCGTGGTGGGGGTACCACCGCTACAGGCCACGCCGTTGATCTTGCAGTTGATCGGGGGCTTGGCGCCGCTACCGTTCATGCCCCAGCTGAAGCTGGCACCGGCGGCGAGCGTCGGGGCCCACGACTTGTTCTTCGCCACGTAATGCTGACCGGTGCGCACGACGTCGGCGTCCCAGAAACTGGTGATCTGACCGCCCGCGGGCAGGTCGAACTCGAGAGTCCACCCGTTGATGGTGCTTGAGGTGCCGTTGGTGACCTTGTACGTGGCGCCCCAGCCGCTGCCCCAGTCCTGGTCGACCGTGAACGTTGCGCTGAGGTTGCCGGCGGCGTTGGCGGAAGTGGTGACAATTGGGACGACGGCCCCGGCCACTGCCAGCGCGGCGGCGACGATGAGGCCGTTGCGGACGGATCGTTTCATCGCGTCTCCTGGATGATCCTTTAGGAAACTTTCCTAAAAGTGTTGGTGACGCTAGTGGCCAGAGTCTCACCTCGTCAATACATGATCGGCGAGTATTTCGATGGCGCACCTATCGTGACCTGGGCATCCTTAAAGGTGTCTCAACAATCGGTTGTCATTGGCTTTGACCTTGACATGACGCTCCTCGACACCAGGCCAGGCATTGCTGCGACGTACCGAGCGCTCACTGTGCGTACCGGTGTGCACGTCGACGCGGAGCTCGCCGTTTCGCGCCTCGGACCGCCGCTTCGCGCGGAGATATCCGAATGGTTCCCGCCCGAGTCGGTTGAGGAGGCTGTCAGGGTTTATCGCCTGCTGTACCCGGAGCACGCGATCACCCCCGCCGTCGCGCTGCCCGGTGCCCTGGCGGCCCTGGCGGCGGTCCGCGCGGCGGGTGGCCGGATCGTGGTGATCACGTCGAAGCTCGGGCGGCTCGCCTCGCTTCATCTCGCACATCTGGACATTCCGGTCGATGAGGTGCACGGCGACGTCTTCGCCGAAGAGAAGGCCTCGGTACTGCGATCCGTTGGCGCGACCGCGTACGTCGGCGACCACGTGGCGGACATGCAGGCCGGCGTGCTGGCCAGGGTGCCCGTCCTCGGTGTCACCACCGGACCGTGCTCCGCCGATGAGCTGCGGGCCGCCGGCGCCTCGGCCGTGAGCGCCGATCTGCACGCGTTCCCGGCGTTTCTCAGGGGCGTGATCTCGGTTGGCCGTCCGGGAAGCGATGACTAGCCTTGAGGCGTTGTGGGTGGGACGGGTCAAAGACACTGGGGAGCAGGACAGCGTGCCGACGGGTCGAGTGAAGTGGTACGACCAGGAGAAGGGTTTCGGGTTCCTCACCAGCGACGACGGTGGCGACGTCTTCGTGCACAAGGCGGCGCTGCCGGCTGGCGCGGGTGAGTTGAAGACCGGCCAGCGGGTCGAGTTCGGGGTGGTCGAGAGCCGCAAGGGCAGCCAGGCGATGCACGTCAAGCTTCTCGACGCGCCGCCATCGGTGACCGAGGCCCGCGCGGTCGCCAGCCGCCGCCAGCCCGACGAGCTGCACGGGCTGATCGAGGACATGATCAGGGTCCTCGAGGCCAAGATCCAGCCTGACCTGCAGCGGGGCCGTTTCCCCGACCGCAAGACCGCCAAGACCGTCGCGGAGGCGGTCCACCTGGTGGCCCGCGAGCTGGAGGTCTAGCCCGCCGGTCCTGTCTTCCTGGGTTGTCAGGCGCCGACGAGGGGTGTGGCTGGGACCAGCCCCTCGGCGGCGGCCCTGGTCAGCAGGGCGTCGACCGCCGCGTGACCGTCCGGGCCGAGTGACGAGGTGAACTCGTTGACGTACAGGGCGATGTGCTGATCGACGACCGGCTGCTCCATCTCCTGGGCGTGCGCCAGCACGTAGTCCCGGCTGCGGGCCGGATCGGCCCACGCCTGCCGTACCGACTCCTTGATCCACGCGGTCGCCTGCTCCGGGTCGACCCGGTCGCGGTGCGCGATGATCGCGCCGAGCGGGATCGGCAGGCCCGTGTCACCCTCCCACCACTCGCCGAGGTCGGCGAGCGCGTGCAACCCGTGCCGCTGGAACGTGAACCGCGCCTCGTGGATGACCAGCCCCGCGTCGAACCGCCCGGCCGCCACCGCCGGCATGATCTCCGCGAACGGCACGATCTCCACGCGCTTCGGCGGCGCACCGGCCGACCAGAGGCGCATCAGCAGGTACGCGGTCGTCCGATCACCCGGCACCGCCACCGTCCTGCCCTCCAGGCTGGTGATCGCCTGGTCCTTGACGAGGACCAGCGGCCCGCACCCGCGCCCGAGCGCCCCGCCGCACGGCAGCAGCGTGTACTTGTCCAGCAACCACGGCAGCGCCGCGTAGCTGACCTTCACCAGGTCGAACTCGCCCCGCTCGGCCGCGGTGTTGGTCACGTCGACATCGGCGTACGTCACGTCGAACGCCGGCGCCCCCGGCACCAGCCCGTGCGCGAGCGCGTGGAACACGAAGGTGTCGTTGGGGCACGGCGAGAAGGCCAGCGAGAGCGTCACGAGTCCGAATCTAACGCCGTCCGTCCCCGCCGCATGACGAGTCACGAAACGCCTGCTGTGACCCTTGCTACAGGCCAGCGCCCACCCCGGCCTCAGGGCTCATCCCAGCTTCAGCGAACGCCCGCCCTCAGCGCGCACCTGGCCTCAGCGGACGCCCCCTCCAACGGACGCCCGGCCCAGCGCCCGTCCAGCCTCAGCGAACGCCCAACCTCAGCGCCCACCCGGCCCCAGCGGACGCCCGGCCTCAGCGGAAGTCCGCCCCAGCGGACACCCGAAGCAGGCAGCCGCCCAGGTCAGCGGCCGCCTAGGGTGGCGAAGGCTTCGCGCAACGTCTCGAGGGCCTGGGGGATGCGCCAGGCGGCCCGGTCGCGGGGGCCGACGGCGTTGGAGACGGTGCGGATCTCGCCGAACGCGGTGCCCGGCCACAGCCGCGCGGCGGTGGCGACGCCGAAGCCCTCCATGGCCTCGGCGACGGCGTCGGGGTGGCGCTTCTGGACCAGTTCCTTGGTCTCGGCGGTGCCGGTGACCGTGGAGACGGTGAGGACGGGACCGCCGACGGCCTCGGGGAGGGCCTGGCGCAGGGTGCGCAGCAGGGCGGGGTCGGCGTCGTGGCGGGCGGTGCCGAAGCCGAGGTCGTCGACGCTCTCGAAGCCGTCGGGGCCGGCGGCGCCGAGGTCGGCGGCGATGCTCTCGGTGGCGACGACGAGCCCGCCGATCTCGACCCGGCCGGCGAAGCCACCCGCGATGCCGGCGGACAGGACCACCCCGAACGGGCGGCCGTCGTTGACGGCGGTCGTGGTGAACTGCGCGGTCACGGCGGCCGCGGCGGCGGGACCGACGCCCGCGGCGACCACGACGACGGGCGCGCCGGCCTCTAGGTCGTCGGGGTGCGGGTCGGCGATGCCGAGCCCGGCGAGGACCGTGGTCCGCTCGATCTCGACGGCGGTCACGATCAGTGCGCGCTCATATCCCAGAAACGGTCTCATCGCTCGTCATCCTCCAGGCGTCGGGTCGAGTCCATGCCCGAAGGGCGGTACAGCGTGTAGCCGGGCGGTGCAAGAGGTGCCGTCTCGTCCACGTCGACGGCGGGCATCTGCCGGGTCTCGCCGACGGCCTGCCCGCCCGCCGGCCCGCCGGACGCGCCGCGCCCGCCGGACCCGGACCCGGACGTGCCGCGCCCGCCGGGCCCGGACGGCCCGCCGGACGTGGCCCGGCCCGCCGACCCGCCGCCGGTGGCGGCCGGACCGGCGGAAGCGGCCGACACGGTGGCCGGACGGCGGCGCAGCCATCCGAACCGGCGCCGCGAGCCGTCATCCCCGGCGCCCTGATCGACCGTCGGCGACTCGCCGGTGCGGGACTGGAACGGCATCCGCCGGGTCGCGCCAGCGCCCCCAGCGCCAGCGCCCCCAGCGGCGGCACCCGTCCCGGCGGCACCGGCAGCGCTCCTGGCACCCGTCTTCGGGCCGGCACTCCCACCCGCCGGCCGCGGCACGGTCGTAGCGTCAGCACTCCCGCGCCCGCCGAAGCCACCGCCCGCGGAGCCGCCGGCAGAGCTGCCCGGCCCGCTCGCGGCGGAGCCGGTCGACGCCCCGGCGGCCGAGGTCGCCGCGACCGGATCGGTCGGCTGCTCGCCCTCGTCGAGCGGCGCGCCGCGCAGGCGCTCCCTTCGCAGGGTGACCGCCGACCAGACCGCGCGCACCGCGCCGAGCGCCATGAACACGGCGGCGACGATCAGCCCCCAGCCGGTGCCGAACGGGATCAGGCCGACGGCGCCGCCGAGCACCCAGGCGACCATGAGCAGCGTCTCGGAGTGGGCGAACGCGCTGGCCCGGACCTGCTCGTCGGCGCGCTCCTGGATCGAGGCGTCGACGGCGAGCTTCGCCAGGCCGCTGGCGATGGCGGTGACCAGGCACAGCAGGGCGACCGCGCCCAGGGAGCCGCGGTCGGCGGCGATGAGCGCCACGAACGCGACCACGACGATGCCGACCGCCTGCAGCAGCGCCGGGCGGTGGATGCGCAGGCGGGTGCCGATCGCGGTGGCCAGGAACGAGCCGACGCCGAGCGCCGCGGCCACCACCACGACCGCCACCTGCTCGGTCAGCCGCCACGGGCCGAGGCCGACGGGGAGCGCCTTCTCCTTGATCGCGAATGCCAGGAACAGGGTCAGGAAGCCATACAGCGCCCGCAGGGTCGCGCTGCCGATGAGGGCGCCGACGACGAGCCGGCCCGACAGAACCTTGGCGCCGCGGTGGCTCGGCCGCTGCAGCACCCGGGGGACCTGCTCGGGCGGGTCGGAGTCGGCGCGCGGCGGCAGCCGCAGCGAGGTGACCATGCCGTAGAAGAAGACGACGACGGACAGCCGCAGCGGCCACTGCGGGCCGAACTGGGCCGCGGCCAGGCCGATCGGCAGCACGATGGCGCCGGCGAACGTGCCGAAGACGGAGGCGCGGGCCCCGGCCTCGGACAGGCCGAGCCCCTTGGGCAGCACGCGGGGCACGGCCGCGCTGCGGGCCACGCCATAGGCGCGGGAGAGCACCAGCATGCCGAACGCGGCCGGATAGAGCGCCCACCCGGTCAGGTGCTCGGAGATGAGGACCGCCAGGAACGCCCGGCCGAGCATCGTCGTGGCGAGCGCATAGCGGCGGCCGTGCCGGAACCGGTCGAGGACCGGCCCCACGATCGGGGCCAGCAGCGCGAACGGCAGCATCGTCACGATCAGGTAGAGCGCGACCCGGTCGCGGGCCTCACCGGCCGGCACCGAGAAGAAGATCGTGCCGGCGAGGCCGAGCGCGACCAGGGTGTCGCCGGCGCAGGACGCCGCGTGCAGGTCGAGCAGGCGCAGCATGCCGGTCTCGCCGCCGGCGCCGCGCTCGCGGACCCGCAGCAGGTTGCGCCCCACGAAGCGGCCGGCGCGGGCACCGCCGACGGTGGCGACCCGCGCTGCTCGCACGGTGGTCACCACGGTCTGCGCGACGCCTCGTATCACCGACATGCCCCCCATCCTGAACCATGGGTGCGACAGTTTCCGGCCATGCCGGGGCCGCCGTGCTCATCGGGCGTGGCGATGAGGAACAATGGAGGGGTGACAGCCTCGACTGCCCCGACCCGCTCCAGCGGCCGCGCGGGGAAGCCTGACCAGGTCTGCGCGGACGCCGTGGAGGTCGCCCGCCTTGGGCTCGACGTGGTCGACCCCGACCACGTCGGTGAGCATCTGGGCGTGGTGGCCGAAGGCGACCGGCTCGTCACCCACTTCTTCGCCTGTGGCCTGCCCGGCTACCGGGGCTGGCGCTGGGCAGTGAGCGTCACCCGGATCCCGCGCAGCAAGCAGGTCACGATCTGCGAGTCGACGCTGCTGCCGGGGCCCGACGCGCTGCGCGCACCCGAGTGGGTGCCGTGGCAGGAGCGCCTGCAGCCCGGTGACCTGGGCGTGGGCGATCTGCTGCCGACGCCGCCGGACGACCCGAGGCTGGCGCCGGGTTACGTACAGTCGGATGATCCGGCAGTCGAGGAGACCAACTGGGAGCTCGGTCTCGGCCGCGTGCGGGTGCTGTCGCGCGAAGGCCGCCTCGACGCCGCGCAGCGCTGGTATGACGGCGACCGGGGCCCGAACGCACCGATCTCCGTCGCCGCGCCGTCGGCCGCCCGGTGCGGCTCGTGCGGGTTCTACCTGCAGTTGGCCGGGGCGTTGCGGCAGTCGTTCGGGGTGTGCGGCAACGAGTACGCGCCCGACGACGCCCAGGTCGTCTCGGTCGACCACGGCTGCGGCGCGCACTCCGAGGTGCTGGTCGAGCAGGTCCAGACGGTCGACGAGCTGCCGACGGTGTTCGACGACAGCGAGGTCGAGTCGGTGTCGGTGAGCCGGGCGCACGGGTCGGTCGACGAGACCGAGCCCGCCGAGCCCTATGGTCACGGCTGAGTCCGGTTACCGGGAGCGGCCGTCGCGGATTCCAGGCGCGACGGTGTGGCGGCGTCGCACCGGCGTGAGCGAGCAGGTCAGGGTCCTGCCCGACGGCTGCATGGACGTGATCCACTACGGCGGCCGGCTGCTCGTCGCCGGTCCGGACACCTTCGCTCAGCTGGGCGTCAGTCCGGTCGGTCGCACGTACACGGCGATCCGTTTCGGCCCGGGCACCGCACCGGGCGTGCTCGGTGTCCCCGCCGACGAGCTGCGGGACCAGCGGGTGCCGCTGTCGGCGCTGTGGCCGCAGGCGCGGGTCAGGCGGCTCACCGAGCAGCTCGACGAGGCCGATGACCCCGCTGCCCTGCTTGAGGCGGCATTCGCCAGGAACGACAAACCGGACGAGCCGTGGGTGCGCGCGGTGGTCGGGCGGGTCAGGGCGGGCTGCTCGATCGCGGAGATCGCCGCCGATGTCGGTCTCAGCGAGCGGCAGCTGCACCGCCGTGGTCTGATCCTGTTCGGGTACGGGCTGAAGACCCTCTCCCGCATCCTCCGCCTCAACGCGGCACTCGAGCTGGCCCGCGGCGGGATGCCGTTCGGCGCGGTGGCGGCCGGCACCGGCTACGCCGACCAGGCCCACCTCTCCCGTGAGGTGAAGGCGCTGGCCGGCGCGCCGTTGCGCGAGGTCATCGGATAGTGCTGTAGAGATCGACCCCGTTGCCGTCGGGGTCGTGCAGGACGGCGTAGCGCATGCCCCAGAAGGCGTCCCAGGGTGCGAGGTGGCCGTCGTACCCCGCGGAGATCATCATGTCGTAGACCTTGTCGACCTCGGCGGGCGTGTCGCACTCGAAGCCGACGGCCGAGCGCCCACCGCCGGCCGGCGGCGACCATTCGGGGTCGAACGAGCGGATGGTGTCCTCGGTGTCCCAGCAGATCCGCATGCCGCTGGGCAGCGTGCACTCGGCGTGCGGCGCGGCGTCCTGCTCGGCCGGGATGTCCAGCCCGAGCAGCCGGTAGAAGGCCAGTGACCTGGGCATGTCGGCCACCACGAGGCCGATGTAGTTGAGTGTGGGTGCCATGCCCGAAGGTTAGGCGCCGCCGGCCGCTCCGGTCTTGAAGGAATCGGACGCCGCCCGCCGCCGCCTGCGGTTGCGGTCGTGCACGACCATCGTCAGCCCGCCCGGGATGCCCCACAGCACGCCCGCCACGGCGATGCCGAACCAGTTGCCGTGGCCCGCCTCGGCCAGCTCGTCGCGGAACGGCAGCATCACGAGCGCCGCGATGATCCACAGACCGATCCCGGCGAGGGCGAAGGGCACCATCGGCGGGTCGAGCGGCTTCGGCTGGCTGGTCACGCCGCACACGGTACTCCCGTGATCACCGACACAAGTCGTTAGCCAAGCTTATTAGATAAGCTAACGATTGTGATGATGGTCCGCACCCCCAAGATCACCGGCGCCCAGCTCGCGGCGGCGCTGCGCGACAGCATCACCAGACTCAACCGCCGCCTGCGTCAGGCCCGGCCCATCGGCGACCTGACCATCACCCAGCTGTCCGCATTGACCAGCCTCGAACTCCACGGCGCGCTCACCCCGCGCGAGCTGGCCGACGCCGAGCGGGTGCAACCCCCCACGTTGACCAAGATCGTGGCGAAGCTGGAGGAGCGCGGCCTGGTCCAGCGCACCCCGCACCCGACCGACGGCCGGCAGGTCATCCTGGCCGCGACCGAGTCCGGCCGGGCCGTGATCGTCGAGCACCGCCGCGCCCGCGACGAGTGGCTGGCCAGGCAGCTCGCCGCGCTCACCCCCGAGGAGCGCGAGACGCTCGGAAAGGCGGCCGAGATCCTCGGCCGAATAGGCCGCAACGCATGACCGTCTTCGGTTCGCTGAAGGTCCGCAACTACCGGTTGTTCACCACCGGACAGCTCGTCAAACTCCTCGGCACCTGGATGATGGTCGTCGCGCAGGACTGGCTCGTGCTGCAGCTGTCCGACAACTCGCCGACCGCGCTGGGCATCGTGACCGCCCTGCAGTTCACGCCCGTGCTGTTGTTGACATTGTACGGCGGGCAGCTCGCCGACCGGTTCGACAAGCGCCGGCTCCTGCTGATCGCCAACTTCGCGTCCGCCCTGGTCGCGGGCCTGCTCGGCGGGCTGGTCGTGGCGGGCGTCGTGACCCTGTGGTGGGTGTTCGTCACGGCGGCGCTCTTCGGCGTGGTCAGCGCGATCGAGACGCCGGTGCGGCAGGCGTTCGTCTCCGAGCTCGTCGGCCCGGAGCTGCTGCCCAACGCGCTGTCGCTGTCCGCCGCCACGTTCAACTCCGCGCGGATCGTCGGGCCGGCGATCGCCGGGCTGATCATCGCGCTGCTGCACGACCGTACCGGCCCGATCTTCCTCATCACCGCTGGGCTGTGCCTGGCGCCGCTGGTGGGACTGTCACGGATGCGCACGTCGGAGCTGTTCCGCGTGGACCGGCCGCCCGTCGCGGCGAGCGATGCCCGTACCATCGACGGACTGCGCTACGTGCAGCGCCGCCCTGATCTCAGTCTGGCGATCCTGCTGGTCCTGGTCGTCGGGCTCTTCGGCTTCAACTTCCAGCTCACCCTCGCCGTGCTGGCGAAGGTCGAGTTCAACGCCGACGCGAAGTACTTCGGCCTGCTCACCACCGCGCTCGCCATCGGTGCGCTGGCCGGCGCGCTCGCCAGCTCCCGGCGCCGGGCGCGCCCGTCGGCCTACGCGGTGCTCGCGGCCGCCGTGCTGTTCGGCGGGTTCGAGACGCTCGTCGGGTTCGCACCCACGTTCGTCACGGCGGTAGCACTGCTCCTGCCCACCGGCTTCTTCATGATCTACTTCGCGCAGGCCGCCAACCAGCGCGTCCAACTCGGCACCGACCCGGAGTTCCGCGGCCGGGTCATGGCCATGTACGTCCTGGTCTTCCTCGGCAGCACGCCGCTGGGCGCGCTGATCATCGGGTGGTGCGCCGAGCGGTACGGGCCGCGCTCCGGCATCTGGGTCGGCGGGCTGGTGTCGGTCCTCGCCACGCTGGTCATGGCCGCCCTGCAGCTGCGCAAGGTCGGCGGGAAGGTGAGCGTCCACCTGCGCCCCAGCCCTCACCTGCACGTGTTCGAGCCGGCCCGCAAGGACACCCCGGCGTTCGAGCTGCGGGTGCCCGCCGTTCGCTGATTTTTTGTCGTACCCATGTGGTTAGGTCGCGGGCATGGAGCGATCGCGATTGCTGGAATGTCTTGCGGCCGATCATGCGCGGCTTCGGGAGGTCGGCGCGTCGGACCTGACCGCCGCGGTGCCGAGCTGTCCCGGCTGGACCGTCGCCGACCTGGTCAGACACGTGGCCGAGGTCTACCTGCACAAGGCCGAGTGCATGCGCCTCAACGCCTTCCCGGACCCGTGGCCACCGGCAGGGCTGGAGTCGGTGGGCCCGATCGAGCTGCTCGACCGCGGCTATGCCGAGCTGACCGGCGAGTTCGCCGCCCGTGATGCCGCCGCCCCGTCACGCACCTGGCACGAGCCCGACCAGACGGTCGGCTTCTGGATCCGGCGGATGGCGCAGGAGACGGTGATCCACCGCATCGACGCCGAGCTGGCCCGCGGGGTGCCGATCGCCCCGATCCCCGAGGACCTGGCGATCGACGGGATCGACGAGGTGCTGAAGCTGTTCGTCGGTTACGGGTCGCACGCCTGGCTGGAGGACTTCACCCCGGTCCTGGCGGGCGCGAAGGGCCGCACGGTGATCGTCGGCGTCGACGGCGGGCCGGGCTGGCTGGTCCGCACGGAGACGACCGGCGTCGAGGTCACCGACGCCAACCCGGCGACCGCCGCCTCGACCCCCGTGGACGCCACGGTCAGCGGCAGCGCCACGGGGGTGCTGCGCTGGCTGTGGGCCCGCGAGTCCCCGGGCGTCTCCGAAGCCGTCGTCGAGGGCGACGAGACCACCCTGACGGAGCTGCGCAACCTGCTGACCGCCTCGACCCAGTAGCCGCGGTCGTGGTGGCCGGGGCAGGTCGGTTCATCTCCATCGGCTGGTTGCGTTGGCTGGGCTTCAAGAGGTCGGTGCGGGAAGCGTGCGTTGGATCGGCTGGCCGACGGGGGCGGCCGATCCAACGGGTGACCGCCTGATCCTCTGGAAGCTTTCGAGCGAGGGCAACACGCCGAGACGGCCGGCCGCGGTTCGGGCAGCGGCAGTCGGGGCTGGCGGCGGCACGGGTGGCACCGGCCGTTCGGCGCCTGTTGGGCGGGTGTCTGTTCGGTGTTCTGGCGGGCGGCGCTTACTGGCGCGCCTGCCGGGCGGTGTCTGTTCGGGGCGTCTGCCGGGTGAGTAGCGGCGGGCGGGCACCTCCCGGGGGCTGGTGTGGTGGGGTTGGCGAGGGGCGATCCGGTGGCAGCGAGGGGTGCCACCGGCTCGACCCGGCGCGGCGGCGTTGCAGCCCGGCCATCAGTCGCGCCCGCTCGGGCATCGGCGCTGCTCGTCTGCGTTCGCTCGGCGACGGGCTGCGGCCAGTCCTGCACCGGTGGCGCGGGGCCGTGTCGCGCCTCGACTGACTTGCGTCGCGTCCGCGGCCGGAGCAGCGCTCGACCGTCGGCACCGGCGTCGGTCGAATCCGGTCCGGTGTGGCGGTGCGCCGCTGTCACCTGCAGCTTTGTTCCGCTCGTTGATCCAGTTCGGCCGGTGCAGCCACGCGCCATCGGATCGTGAGGGGGTGGGCGTCGCAGAGGGGTTGGTTGCGAGTCGGTGCCGAAGTTGGGGTGATCGGTGGCGGTCGCTGCGCGTGCGGGCTTAGCCTCAGGGGGTGGGCGTGCTGCACGGCCTGCTGGTCGTCGGCGCCATAGGGCTGATCGCCGTGGCGCCGTGTCTTGTCTGCCTGCTGCTCATCTCGGCGGACGAGGCGGTCGAGCGGGTCGGGCGGGTGATCAGGCGGATCGGCAGGAAGCTGGTCCGGCGCAAGGCGCCCGAGGCCGGGTGGCGCGACGGGCCGGTGCGGCGCTGGTGGCACCTGAGCTGGGCCGGGCGGGCGCTGCACACGGTGGCCGCCGCGCCGCCGCCGGTGCCTAGCGGGCCGCCGATCGAGCAGCTCGCGGGGGACCTGCGCCGGCTCAACCGGCTGCGGATGGGGGTCGCGACCAGGTCGCCGGTCTGGTTCAACGCGGTGCAACGGGCCTATGACGAAGCGTTGCGGGTCGCGTGCGGGCAGCTCGGGATCGACCAGTACCTTGACGAGGTGAGCGGGGTCGACCTGGAGGTTGAGCGGTTGCGGGTCGAGGGTGAGCTGCAGCGGGCGGGGCTGGCGTTGCGCGACACGAAGACCGGGCTGCGGTGAGGTTGTTCATCGCGGCGTACCTGCCGGCGGCGGTCGAGCGGCACTTCGCGCGGATGGTGGACACGCTCGCGGTGGCCAGGCCGATGCCGGAGGGGCGGTCGCTGCGGCTGGCGCCGGTGGAGCAGTGGCACATGACGCTCGCGTTCCTCGGTGAGGTCGACGACGCGCGCAGGGACGACGCGGTCGAGGTCATGGGCGCGTTGCCGGTGGACAGGCCGGTGGTGCGGATCGCCGGGGGCGGGACGTTCGGGCGGGGGAAGTTCACCACGCTGGTCGCGAACGTCGACGGGGACGTGGCGCCGCTCGGCGACGCGGTGCGGAAGCTGCTCAAGCGGCGCCGGCTGCCGTTCGACCGCAAGCCGTTGCAGCCGCACGTCACGATCGCCCGGCCGGGGGACCGGCTGCCGGCGGCGGACGTGGCCGCCGACCTGGAGGTCCTGCGCGCCTATGCGGGACCGGAGTGGGTCGTCGACGACGTGCGGCTGATGAAGAGTGAGCTCGGGCCGCGGCCGACCTACGAGGTCCTGGCCACGGCCCGAGCCGACGAACGAATCGCCGACCGGCACAACCCCGCCGAACACGAGCGCCGCTGATCGGCTTCGGAGCGGCGGGCCGGCCGGAGCCCCGGAGCTTCTCATGCTCGTTGCCGCTGGCACTGCCAGATGTCGGCGTGCGGCACCCTCACGCGCCGCCGGGCAAGGTTCAGATGGTGATCACCGTCGCGCCGGCCGGACCACCGTGGTGATCCAAGTCGCGCCCTGGCCGTCTGGACGACCACGACACGACTTCGATCAACCAGGCAAGATCAACCAGGCAAGATCACAAGCGGGCCCGGCACTGGATCGGCCACGTGCCGCGACCCGCACCGCAGCCGCAGCGGCAGCAGCGGCAGCAGCGGAAACTACCAGGCCCACGCCTCGGGACCCGGGCCGCCGTTGCCCACCGGCGGGAACAGCTCGTCGAGCCGCTGCAGCGTCGCCTCGTCCAGCGACACCTCCAGCGCGCCGAGCGTCGAGTCGAGCTGCTCGATCGTGCGCGGCCCGATGATCGGGGCAGTCACGCCGTCCTGCGCCAGCAGCCAGCCCAGCGCCAGGTTCGACGGGTCGACTGCGATCGAGGCGGCGAGCTTCTCGTACGCCTCGATCGCGGCCCGGTGCTTCTCCAGGCCCTCCGCGGCGCGGCCCTCGCTGGAGCGGCCGGCCGATCCCGCGGCGGCCTTCGCGATGGCGCCGCTGAGCAGGCCGCCGTGCAGGGGCGACCAGGGGATGACGCCCAGCCCGTACTGGCGGGCGGCGGGCAGCACCTCCAGCTCGACGGTGCGGGCCAGCAGGTTGTAGATGCACTGCTCGGCGACGAGGCCGAGGAAGTGCCGCCGGCTCGCGGACTCCTGCGCCTGCGCGATGTGCCAGCCGGCGAAGTTCGACGAGCCGACGTACAGCACCTTGCCCTGCGCGACGAGGACCTCCATCGCCTGCCAGATCTCCTCCCACGGCGTGCTGCGGGAGATGTGGTGCATCTGGTACAGGTCGATGTGGTCGGTCTGCAGCCGCTTCAGCGAGGCGTCGGCCTCGGCGATGATGTGCCGCGCGGAGAGGCCCTGGCCGTTGGGCCACTCCTGCATCTTGCCGTAGACCTTGGTGGCGAGGACGACCTTCTCGCGCCGGCCGCCGCCCTGGGCGATCCAGCGGCCGATGATCTGCTCGGTGACGCCCTCGCCCAGCTTCCAGCCGTAGACGTTGGCGGTGTCGAAGAAGTTGATGCCGTGGTCCAGGGCCCGGTCCATGATCGCGAAGCTGTCGGGCTCGCTGGTCTGCGGCCCGAAGTTCATGGTGCCGAGGCACAAGCGGCTGACCGACAGGCCGGTCCGCCCGAGGTTGGTGTACTCCATGTACCCCAACCTAGCCAGGATCAGCTGGTCTCGCGGGCCGCCGAGGGTGCTCCGCCGAACAGCACGTCGTCCCAGCTCGGCAGGCGCTTGCGCGGCTTGTCGGCCGCGGTCGGCTGGTCGGGGGCGCCACCGGCGGCCGACGGCGTGTTGCGCCGGGGGCGGAGCACCGCCAGCGACGGCACCGCCGGGATCTCCTTGCTCTGGTCGCTGTCGTCGTCGAACGGCGAACGGCCGATCAGCGCGGCGGCGCCGCGGGCCCGGTTCTCACCCTGCGCGACCGGAGCGGGCGCCGGCGCCGGCTCGTCGCCGGGGGCGGCGCCCAGCGGGCGGTCGAGCGAGGCGAGCAGCGCGTCCCGGCCGGCCCGGATCGGGTCGTTGGTCAGCCCGCCCAGGCCGCGGCCGCCGGGGCGGCGCTCCGGCTGGACGTTGGACGGGCGGATCAGATCGTGCCCGCCGCTGCCGTGCCGCAGCGGGTCGGGGCGCGCGCCGAGGTCGCCGCGGCTGGTCTCGCCGCGGCTGGGCAGGGTGCGGTCCGGCGTCGGCGGCTCCTGGCCGAGCACGTGCGGGGCCCGCTCGGTGCACAGGTACTGCGCCATGTCGTCGTGCGGGGCGACCTGCTGGCGGGCCTTGTCGAGCTCCCACACGGCCTGCGCGGTCGCTTTGCCGCTCGGCCACGTCGCGGTGATCCGCCACGTGCCGTCCTCGCGCCGGTACGCATCCCAGGAGATCTTCTCGGTGTCGATACCGTGCTGGCCGAGGCGCGCGTCGACGACCTCCGCCAGGGACGAGCCCTTCTCGGAGGTCTTCAGCCGGGTACGGCGGGCGTGCTGGGCGAGCATGGCCCGCTCCTGCAGGACCGGGCCGGCGTAGCGCAGGACGCGGTCGACGGGGACGCCGGCGACCCGGGCGACCTCCTCGGCGGACTCGCCGGAGCGGATGCGGGCCTGGATGTCGCGCGGCGCGAGCTGCGACGCGGCGGTCTCCATCGTCGCGGCCGGGTGGCTCTGGTCGGGGCGCAGGGCGCTGTGCACCCGCTCGTCGATCGGGAGCGCGAGCAGTCGGCCGACCTCATCGGCGAGGACGAACGCTTGGCCGTCCTCGGAGAGGGCGACGAATCGCACAGGCCGCATAGCGTGCCTCCGTCCCACCCGCATCGGCGCCGACTTTCCCGGCACCACTCGGTCACAGTACGCGTAACCCTAGCTGGAACGAAGCGTGCCGCGCCGACAGAAAAGCAAACAACGGTGCCCGCCACCTGAGCAAACAGGCGGCGGGCGGCCGATGGCACGGATCAGAGACGCTCGATGACGTAGTCGATGCAGGCCGTCAGCGCCTCGATGTCGGCCGGGTCGACGGTCGGGAACATCGCGATGCGCAGCTGGTTGCGGCCGAGCTTGCGGTACGGGTCGGTGTCCACGATCCCGTTGGCGCGCAGCACCTTGGCCAGGGCGGTCGCGTCCACGGAGTCGGCGAAGTCGATCGTGCCGACCACGTTGGAGCGCACCGTGGTGTCGGTCACGAACGGCGTGGCGACCGGCGAGCGCTCGGCCCAGCCGTACAGGACGGACGCCGACTCGGCGCTGCGCTTGGTGGCGAAGGACAGGCCGCCACCGGCGAGCATCCAGTCGACCTGCTCGGCGGTGAGGAAGATCGTCGACAGCGCCGGGGTGTTGTAGGTCTGCTCCAGCCGCGAGTTGTCGATCGCCGTCTGCAGGTCGAAGAAGTCGGGGATGTACCGGCCGGACTCCTTGATCTCCGCGACGCGGGCGATCGCGGCCGGCGACATGATCGCGATCCACAGCCCGCCGTCGGAGCCGAAGCACTTCTGCGGGGCGAAGTAGTAGACGTCGGTCTGCGACACGTCGACGTCCAGGCCACCGGCGCCGGAGGTGGCGTCGGTCAGCACCAGCGCGCCCTCGTCGGCGCCCTCAACCCGCCGGACCGGCACTGAGACGCCGGTCGAGGTCTCGTTCTGCGGGGAGCAGTACGCGTCGACGCCGGCCTCGGCGCGCAGGAACGCGGCGGTGCCGGGGTCGGCCTTGACGATCGTGGGATCGCCGATGAACGGTGCCTTCTTCGCGGCGCTGCCGAACTTCGCGCCGAACTCGCCGAAGCTGGCGAACTGCGCGCGGTCGCGGATCAGGCCGAAGACCGCGATCTCCCAGAACGCGGTGCTGCCGCCGTTGCCGAGGACGACCTCGTAGCCGTCGGGGAGGCTGAACAGCTCGGCGAAGCCGCGCCGCAGCCGGGCGACCTCGTCGCGGACGGTCTTCTGCCGGTGGCTGGTGCCGAGGTAGGAGGTCGCGACACCGGCGAGGGCCTGCACGGCCTCGGGCCGGACCTTGCTCGGGCCTGAGCCGAAGCGGCCGTCGGCGGGCTTCAGCTCATCGGGAATGCGGATGTCGGCCATGGGTACTCCGGGATGCGGCGGCGGGCGGGCAGGTGCGGGTACCCCGCGAATCCTGCCACTTCCGCCGCCGTCATCCGGGACGATTACTCACGCAGGGCGATGAGCGTCACATCAGGGCGGACCAGCCCTCGACGTCCTGCGGCCTGCGGGGGCCGGGACCCACGTACGTGGCGGACGGCCGGACCAGGCGGCCCAGCTGCTTCTGCTCGAGGATGTGCGCGCTCCACCCGGCGACCCGGGCGCAGGTGAACATCGACGTGAACATGTGCGCCGGGACCTCGGCGAAGTCGAGCACGACGGCGGACCAGAACTCGACGTTGGTGGCCAGGACCCGGTCAGGGCGGCGGGCGTGCAGCTCGGCGAGGGCCGCCTTCTCCAGGGCCTCGGCGATCTCGAAGCGCGGCGCGCCGAGATCCTTGGCGGTGCGGCGCAGCACGCGGGCGCGGGGGTCCTCGGCGCGGTAGACGCGGTGGCCGAAGCCCATGAGGCGCTCGCCGCGGTCCAGGACGCCCTTGACGTAGCTCTCGGCGTCGCCGCTGCGCTCCACGGCCTCGATCATGCCCAGCACGCGGGAGGGCGCGCCGCCGTGCAGCGGGCCGGACAGCGCGCCGATGCCGGAGGAGATGCAGGCCGCAGCGTCGGCGCCGGTGGAGGCGACGACCCGGGCGGTGAACGTGGAGGCGTTCATGCCGTGCTCGGCGGCGGAGATGAAGTAGGCGTCGACGGCCTTGACGTGCCGCGGGTCGGGCTCGCCGCGCCAGCGGCGCATGAACCGCTCGACGATCGTGTCCGCCTTGTCGATCTCCTTCTGCGGCACGGCCGGCAGGCCCAGGCCGCGGGCGGCCTGCGCGACGAACGACAGGGCGGTGACGCTGACCCGGGCGAGGTCTTCGCGGGCCTGCGTGGTCTCGATGTCCAGCAGCTGGCCGAGGCCCCAGTAGGGGGCCAGCATGGCCACGGCGGACTGCACGTCCACCCGGATGTCGCCGGAGTGCACCGGTACGGGGAACGGCTCGGCGGGCGGCAGACCGGGGCCGAACTTGCCGTCGACCAGCAACGCCCAAACGTTGCCGAACGACACCTGGCCGATGAGATCCTCGATGTCGACGCCGCGATAGCGCAGCGCGCCGCCTTCTTTGTCGGGCTCCGCAATCTCGGATTCGAAGGCGATGACGCCCTCGAGTCCCGGCTTGAAATCGGACATCTCGCACTCCTGCTGGTTCGGGGGTGTCTGACTAGGTTTGTTACCCGCCAATGGTCCCTTTGACATCTTTTGACATCTTCGCCCCGCCGGGGTGTCGGTACCGACTGAACGGTGACTCAGATGTGTCCTACGTGACACATCTTCACGCATCTGTAATCGCCGCAGGGAGGATGTGAGCGTGAGCCCCAGCACATCACCGCAAGATTTGTCGCGGATGCGCAACGAGTACACCGGGGAACTGAGCGAGCAAGGGCTCGCCGGGACCTGGCTGGAACAGTTCGCCACCTGGTTCGCCGATGCCGTCGAGGCGGGCCTGCCCGAGCCCAACGCGATGCTGCTGGCGACCGCCGACGGCACCGGCCGGCCGAGCGCGCGCACGGTGCTGCTCAAGGGGTACGACCAGCGCGGATTCACGTTCTTCACCAACTACGAGTCCCGCAAGGGGCAGGACCTCGCGGCCAACCCGCGGGCCTCGCTGGTGTTCCCGTGGTACCCGCTGCACCGCCAGGTGATCGTCAACGGCTCGGTGGAGAAGGTGTCCCGCGAGGAGACCGAGGAGTACTTCGCCGTCCGGCCGCACGGCGCGCAGGTCGGCGCGTGGGCGAGCCCGCAGTCGCGGGTCATCGGCTCCCGCGACGAGCTGCGGGCGCGGGTGGCCGAGATCGAAGCCCGCCCCGGTCCCCTGACGGCGCCGCCGCACTGGGGCGGGTTCCGGGTCAGCCCCGACGAGGTCGAGTTCTGGCAGGGCCGGGAGAGCAGGCTGCACGACCGGCTGCGGTACACCGGCGGCCGCGTCGAACGGCTCGCCCCGTGAGCGGTCCGGAGCGTAGCGGAGGGGCCGCGAACCATGGGCTCAGTTTTGGCTCGCGGCGGCGCCGGAGCGTAGCGGAGGTGGCGGCGTGAGCGGTCCGCAGCGTAGCGGAGGGGCCGGTCACCATGAGCACTGCTGTGGCTCGCCCGGCCGGGGCGGGGCGGAGGGCGGGTGAGCCTGCAGGAGAGCCTGCGCAAGCACGTGATCGACGTCCGGCCGCTGCGGCACGTGGCCTACCGGCGCCTCTTCGTGGGCAACGCGGTGTCCTTCTTCGGCGTCCAGTTCACCGCGGTCGCCGTGCCGGTGCAGGTGTACGACATCACCAGGTCGGCGCTGTGGGTCGGCGTCGCCAGCTTCGTCGGCCTGGTGCCGCTCATCGTGTTCTCGATCTGGGGCGGCGCGATCGCCGACGCGTTCGACCGGCGCAAGGTCCTGCTCACCAGCTCGACGCTGATGTGGCTGACCACGATCGCGCTGCTCGCGCAGGCCGTCCTGCATGTGGACGACCCGTACCTGATGCTCGCCCTGATCGCGGCGCAGTCGGCGGCGTTCGGCGTCAACAGCCCGGTCCGGCAGGCGATCATCCCGGCGCTGATCGGCGACGGCGAGGTCGCCGCGGCCAACACGCTGAGCTTCACCGCCTCCAGCGTCTCGACGATCTTCGGGCCGGTCGGCGCCGGCCTGGTCATCGCCTCGGCCGATTTCTCCGTCGCGTACGCCGTCGACGCGGTGCTCTTCACGATCGTGTTGTGGGCGGCGATGCGGCTGCCGGCGCTGCCGCCCGCGGGGGTGGCCAAGACGACCGGCGGGCTCCGCGACATCCGCGCCGGCCTGCGGTTCCTCGCCGGCTCCAAGCTGATCCTGCTGACCTTCGCCATCGACATCGCCGCGATGGTCCTGGCGATGCCGAAGGCGCTGTTCCCGGTCGTCGCCGACCAGCGCTACGGTCCGGCGTCGCTGGGCTGGCTGTACGCGTCGATCGCCATCGGCTCGACCCTCGCCGGTCTCACGTCCGGGTGGATCGGGCGGGTCCACCGGCGGGGCGTCGCGCTCGTGCTCGCCGTCGTCGGCTGGGGGCTCGCCGTCGCGGCCGCCGGCGCGGTGCCGTGGCTGTGGGCGTGTGTAGCTTTCATGGCCGTGGCCGGGGCGGCCGACATGGTCAGCGGCGTGTACCGCCAGACGGTGCTGCTCAGCGCGCCCGACGAGATGCGGGGCCGGCTGCAGGGCGTGTTCTTCGCCGTGGTGGCCGGAGGTCCACGTCTGGGTGACCTTCGCGCCGGCTCCGTGGCCGACGCGACCAGCGCAACCTTCTCCTGGGTCAGCGGCGGGATCGCCGCCGCCGCGGTGGCCGTCCTGCTCGGCCTGACGTCTCCGGTCCTCCTTCGGTACACCGACCGCTCGGACTGACGATATTGTCGCGGCCATGGACACCGTTGCCGCCGCGCAGCTTTCGCACGCCCCTTCGGGTACACAGTGGACGATCACCTCGGGCGGCCACGAGGCCGTCATCGTCGAGGTCGGCGGTGGCGTGCGCAGCTATACCGTCAACGGGGCCGACGTGATCGCCGGCTTCGCCGAGGACGAGCGCGCGATCGGCTCCGCCGGGCAGGTCCTCGCCCCCTGGCCCAACCGCATCCGCGACGGGCAGTTCGCGTTCGGCGGCGACCACCTGCAGCTGCCCCTCACCGAGCCCGAGCGGCACAACGCCATCCACGGCCTGGTCAACTGGGCCCGCTGGCGGCTCGTCGACGCCGCGCCCGACAGCGTGACCGTCGAGCACGACCTGGTGCCGCAGCCGGGGTACCCCTGGCCGCTGCGCCTGCGCACGACCTGGTCCGTCGGCGAGGACGGGCTGCGCGCCGAGCACGAGGCCACCAACGTCGGCGCCCAGCCGGCCCCGTTCGGGCTGGCGACGCACCCGTACGTGCTGGTGCCGGGCGTGCCGGTGGACGACCTGACGCTCAAGGTGCCCGCCCGCAGCCGGCTGCTGGTCGATGCGCGGCTGCTGCCGATCGGCGCGGCCCGGGTCGCCGGCACCGAGTACGACTTCGTGGAGGGCCGCCGGCTCGGCAGCACGATCCTCGACACGGCGTTCGGCGAGGTGGAGACCGACGCCGACGGCGGCTCGCAGGTCACCGCCACCGCCCCCGACGGCCGCGGCGTCACGGTCTGGGCCGACTCGTCCTTCGGCTGGTGGCAGGTGTACTCCTCCGACACGCTGCCTGCCGATCGGCTGCGCAAGGCCCTGGCCATCGAGCCGATGACGTGCCCGCCCGACGCGTTCCGGTCCGGCCGTGATGTGGTGACCCTGGAGCCGGGAGCGTCCTGGCACGGGGTATGGGGGATCCGTGGAACTGTCTGAGGCGATCCGCCGGCGGCGGATGGTGCGCAACTACGACGCGTCGCGTCCGGTGGACCCGGCGCTCGTCGACAAGCTGCTGGGGTACGCGGTGCACGCCCCCTCGGCGGGGTTCTCGCAGGGCTGGGAGTTCCTGGTCCTGACCACCGAGGAGGAGCGGGCGAGGTTCTGGGCGGCGACCACGCCCCCGGAGTCCGGTCTGACCTCCTGGCTGGAGGGCATGAGCCGGGCGCCGGTGATCGTCGTGCCGCACAGCCACCGCGACGCCTACCTGGACCGCTACGCCGAGCCCGACAAGGGCTGGTCCGACCGGGACGAGGCCCGCTGGCCGGTGCCCTACTGGCACATCGACACCGGGATGGCCAGCCTGCTGGTGCTGCTGGGCGCGGTCGACGAGGGCCTCGGCGCGTGCTTCTTCGGCATCCCGCCGGCGTCCGACGCGGCGTACCGGGAGGCGTTCGGCGTGCCGCCGCAGTACACCCCGATCGGCGCCATCACGATCGGCTACCGGGCCGCGGACGCGAAGTCACCCTCACTCAAACGGGGTCGCCGGGAGTCGCAGACCGTCACCCACCGCGGACGCTGGGGCGCCAACGCCGATTTGTGACAACGCTCGGCGTCGGTTCTGTCGCACCGGGTCGGTACCCTGGCAGCGTCAGGGGGGTGACGTTCATGATCTTCAAGGCGGTCCGCGACGGTCGGCCTTATCCGGAACATGGGCTGACGCTGAAACAGTGGTCCGAGATCCCGCCGCGCCCGGTGCGGCTCGACCAGCTCATCACCACCAAGCGGGAGCTGGCGCTGGACAAGCTGCTCGCGGAGGACTCGACGTTCTACGGCGACCTGTTCCCGCACGTGGTCCAGTGGGAGAACGGGTTGTATCTCGAGGACGGGCTGCACCGCGCCCTGCGCGCGGCGCTGCAGCAGCGCACGTCGATCCACGCGAGGGTGCTGCAGGCGTGACGTGGGCTCCGGCCGGTGGGTGTTCTGGCCACCGACCGGAGCCGGCTCGGCCGGGCGGGCGGCTCGCCACCGGCCGGGAATGCCTGCGTGGTGAGCGCGACCGCGGTGACCGGTTCATCCGTGGCCTCCGGACGCCTTGGGCGGCGGCTGACTTACAGTGTTAGTTGTGACGACCCGGCCGCTGGACCTGCTTGACGTCGACGCGCTGCACTCGGAAGAGGAGCTGGCGATCCGCGCCGTGGTGCGGCGCATCGTCGACGACCACGTGCGGCCCAATGTGGCGCAGTGGTACGAGCGGGGCCAGGTGCCGGTCCGCGACCTCGCCAAGGAGTTCGCCTCCGTCGGGCTGCTCGGCATGCACCTGACGGGGCACGGGTGCGCGGGCGCCAGCGCCGTCGCGTACGGGCTCGCGTGCCTGGAGCTGGAGGCCGGCGACTCCGGCGTGCGCAGCCTCGTCAGCGTCCAGGGCTCGCTCGCCATGTACGCGATCTGGAAGTACGGCTCCGCCGAGCACAAGGACCGCTGGCTGCCTGGCATGGCCGCCGGGGACCTCATCGGCTGCTTCGGCCTGACCGAGCCCGACCACGGCTCCGACCCCGGTTCGATGACCACCCGGGCCCGCCGCGACGGCGACGACTGGATCCTCGACGGCACCAAGATGTGGATCACCAACGCGCCGGTCGCCGACGTGGCGGTCGTTTGGGCGCGCACCGAGGCGGGGATCAACGGGTTCGTCGTGCCGATGGACACGCCCGGCGTGACCGCCCGGGAGGTCAAGCACAAGCTGTCGCTGCGCGCCTCCTGCACCGGCGAGATCGTCCTGGACGGGGCCCGGCTGCCCGCCGCCGCGCTGCTGCCGGCGGCGAAAGGGCTGAAGGCGCCGCTGTCGTGCCTGACCGAGGCGCGGTACGGCATCGTCTGGGGCGCGCTCGGCGCCGCCCGTGACAGCCTGCACACCGCCCTGGACTACGCGGGCGCGCGCGAGCAGTTCGGCCGGCCGATCGCCGGGTTCCAGCTGACCCAGGCGAAGTTCGCCGACGCCGCCGTCGAGCTGCAGAAGGGGTACCTGCTGGCGGTGCACCTCGGCCGGCGCGCCGACGCCGGGGTGCTGCGGCCGGAGCAGGTCAGCGTCGGCAAGCTCAACAACGTCCGGGAGGCCCTCGCCATCGCCCGGCAGTGCCGGACCATCCTCGGCGCCAACGGCATCAGCGCCGAGTATCCGGTCATGCGGCACGCCGCGAACCTGGAGACGGTGCTCACGTACGAGGGCACCTCGGAGATCCATCAGCTGGTCATCGGGCAGAAGCTGACCGGCCTCGCCGCGTTCGGCTGAGATCGATTCGCCGCGCTTTGCGGACCCCTCTACCGTGATAGGCAGGAGATCCTCCCGGAGGAGTCAGCATGGCCCGCAACGACGACACCGTGACCCCCGACGACTCGGACGACGTGCCGACGCAACGGCGCGCATCCGACCCGAGCACTGCCGAATACCCCGAGATCACCTCCGGGCCCGCTGACCCCGCGCCGACCTCCGGCAAGGGCTGGTCGCCGAAGATCGGCGACCGGATCGACCCGCGCGAGCGGCCGGAGCGGGACGCACCGGTGATCGTGAAGACCGGCGGCGGCGCGATGCGCGGCCTGTTCTGGCTCGTCGCCACGATCGGGCTGGTCGTCGCGCTGGTGCTGGGCGCCAAGACGATCGGGCTGTTCCCCGACCTGAAGAACCCGTTCGCGGAGGAGCAGACCGACCGCAGCGGCCCCGCCCTGCTCAAGTCTGTGCAGGACCTCAGCCAGTATGTCGCCGCCGAGGGCAACTTCGAGGTCATCGTCGACGTGCAGAAGGACCGCAAGTACATCCCGGACTTCCTGCTCAACGAGCGGATCCTGTTCGTGGCCGCCGGGTCGGTGGAGGTCTACGTCGACTTCGCCGGGATCGGCCAGGGCGCGGTGAAGGAGTCCGACGACCGGCGCACGGTGGAGATCACGCTGCCGGCGCCGCAGCTGCGCCCGGTGCGGATCAACAACGACCGCAGCTACGTCTACCAGGAGGACCGCGGCCTGTTCAACCGGCTGGCGGACGCGTTCAAGTCCGACCCGAACCGGCTCCAGGAGGTCTACAAGCTCTCCGAGGAGAAGATCGGCGCGGCCGCCAAGGAGGCCGGCCTGGGCAAGCGCGCGGAGGAGAACACCCGCAAGATGCTGCAGCAGTTCCTCGGGGCACTCGGATACACGTCGGTGATCGTAAACTTCCCCGCGTCATAGCGGCTGCGTGCGCCGCAAACGTCCCCGCCGGTAGTCGCGCGGTAACACGCTGAACATTGGTCATTTACCCGATGGACCAACTTGCGTGCCCCTCGTCACAGTACTTGACTCGGGGTAACTGAGTTATCCGCGAACTGCACTTGCTGACCTGGGGCGGAGGTGACGGTGGCTACCGTCGCACTCAAAGATGTGATGAAGGTTTTCGCCGACGGCACGGTGGCCGTCGACCGAGTGAACCTCGACGTGGGACAGGGCGAGTTCATGGTGCTCCTCGGCCCCAGCGGCTGCGGGAAGTCGACCCTGCTGCGCATGGTCGCGGGGCTCGAGGACCCCACCTCGGGCGCGATCATGCTCGACGGTGACCTGGCCAACGATCTCCCGCCACGGGAGCGCGGTGTGGCGATGGTCTTCCAGGACTTCGCCCTGTACCCGCACATGACCGTGGGGGAGAACATCGGCTTCCCGCTGCGGCTGTCCGGTGTGGACCCGGAGCCGCGGGCCGAGCAGGTCGCCGAGGTGGCCAGCGCGCTGGGCATCGGTGACGTGCTGGCCCGCAAGCCCGGGCAGCTGTCCGGTGGCCAGCGCCAGCGGGTCGCGATGGGCCGCGCCATCGTGCGCCGGCCGAAGCTCTTCCTCATGGACGAGCCGCTGTCCAACCTGGACAGCGGCCTGCGGGCGGAGCTGCGCGCCGAGATCTCCGGCCTGGTCCGCGAGCTGGGCGTCACCACCATCTACGTCACGCACGACCAGGCCGAGGCGCTCACCATGGCGGACCGGGTCGCGATCCTGCGCAAGGGCGTCCTGCAGGACGTCGGCACCCCCACGCAGGTGTACGGCCGGCCAGCGACGCTCTACGTCGCCGCGTTCCTCGGCAGCCCCAGGATGAACCTGCTCGAGGCCGAGGTGTACGTGCACCTCGACCGGCACATCGCGCTGCACATGGGCGACCAGGTGCTGCACCTGCCGTGGAACGACCTGCGCTCGCGTCAGGTCGCGCACTTCCACGGCGAGCGGATCGTCATCGGCGTGCGGGCCGAGGCGCTCACCCCCGTGCCGGACACGACCGGCGGCGACGTGCTGCGCGGCCGGATCCGGTACCTGGAGCACCACGGCCACGAGTCGCTCGCGTTCCTCGACATCGGCGCGACCGCGGTGATCGTCGACGAGATCGGCGCGCCGCCGACCGACATCCCGGTCAACGGCGGCGGGTTGCGCCGGTTCGTCGGCAAGCTCACCGGCCGCGGCGGCGCCGACGACCTGGAGCTGGTCGGCTCCGGCAACGGCCGGAGCTCCGGACGCCGCGCGGCCCAGCGCGACAGCGTCCTGAGCGACCCGGGTCGGCACCACCGCCGTCCGGCGGAGCTCGCGGTGCGCCTGGCGCCGTACCCGGCGGTTACGCATGGTCACCCGCTGACCGTCGCCGTGCGTATGGAAGCACTGCACTTTTTCGACGAAAGAGGACAACGTATCGACGTGGGGTGGCGCTGAGTGACGTCGCTGCTCTAGCCTGCGGCGATCTGGCCCTCCAACGTAGGGGAATACGCTGATGGCAGCCCACGGCACGACAGGCACCAGCGGACAACCCGGCAGCGGACTGCTCATCATCGAGCGGATCCTCCGCGACCGGGACTCGATCTGGCGGCAGATCGGCGAGGAGCGCGACCTCGGCAAGCTCACGTTGCAGATGCTTACCAGCTCGGTGCTGGCGCTCGCCTGCTACGGCGCGGTCCTCGGCGCTTCGCACAGCTTTGCCCAGGCGGGTCTGTCGGCGCTGAAGCTGCCCCTGCTGTTCCTGATGACGCTGGCGATCTGCCTGCCGACGCTGTACCTGTTCAACCTGGTGTTCGGCGCCAGGCTGCAGGTCCGGCAGGCGCTCGCCCTCGTCATGGTCACCATCACGGTGACCGCGGTGCTGTCGCTGGCGTTCGCGCCGATCAGCCTGTTCTTCCTGCTCACGGCGTTCAGCTACTCGTTCTACAAGATCCTCAACGTGGCGATCCTGACGATGACCGCCTTCGTCGGGCTCAAGTTCCTCACCAGCGGCATGCACGCGCTGAACGCCCACACGGCGGCCGCCGCGGCGGCGCGGCGCGAGCAGCAGGAGACCGAGGCGAGCGCCCTCGCCGCCCTCGCCGCCCCGTCCGCCGACGCGCCGGTGTCGCCCGCGCCGGCCGGCTCGACCGACGACGTGGCCGACGCGGAGGGCGGCGGTGCGGTTGTCCCGGCCGGGTCGGTGCCGGCCGGGCCCGTGGCGCAGCCGTCCAACGGAGCGGTCGCCACGGCGCCCGCCCCCGCGCCGGTGTTCGCGCCGAAGCAGCAGCCGCTGCTGCTGCCCGACGGCCGGTACGCCTACCCGGTGGCGCCGCCGCTGCCCGGTTACCGCGCCACCACCCCGGTCCCGGCGGCGCAGCTGCCGCCGGGCGAGCGGCCGGCCAGCATGACGCTGCTGCACGTGTGGATCCTGCTCTTCGGCTTCGTCGGCACCCAGCTGGCGTGGACGCTGCGCCCGTTCGTCGGCGAGCCGCACGAGCCGTTCCAGGTGTTCCGGCCGATCGAGGGCAACTTCTACGTCAACATCATCCACACGATCGGCGAGCTTTTCTGAGCCTTGCTACTTGTCGGTAACATCGGCGCATGACCCTTGACGCCAAGGCCTTGGCCGAGAATTTGACCGCCGCAGTACCGTTCGCGCGCACCGTCGGCATCGCGATCGCCGACGTGCGCGCGGACGGCGACGACATCAGCGCCACCGCCACGCTCCCCGACGAGGAGCGGCTGCACAACCACGTCGCCGGCCCGCACGCGGGCGCCATCTACACGCTCGGCGAGGTCGCCTCCGGCGCCGTGGTGATGGCGGCCTTCGGCGAGCACCTCGCGCTGGGCACCCCGCTCGCGGTGCGGGCGGACGTCGCGTACCGCAAGCTCGCCGCCGGGCCCGTCCAGGCCGTCGCGCGGCTCGGCCGTCCCGTGGCCGATGTCCTGGCCGAGCTGACCGCCGGCGGGCGCCCCGAGTTTCCCGTCGCGGTCGAGGTCACGCGCGCCGACGGGGCCGTGACCACCGAGATGACGGTCGTCTGGACCATCCGTCCCCATCGATGACAGGACCGTTAACTACTGGAAGGTTTCTTGACTATTACTGAGCTGTGATGTGACCATTCTCGCCAGGCGCGAAGGGTGGTTGACGCATGGATGCGAGCACGGGGGACGACCTGGTGAGCATGGCGAATGCCGTGCTCCAGCCGGGATTCGTGGGCAAGGAGCCCCCGCCGTGGGTCCGCCGCCGCCTCGCCGAAGGGCTCGGCGGCGTCGTGCTCTTCGCCCGCAACGTCGTCGACCGTGACCAGGTCGCCGAGCTGACCGCCGCGCTGCGCGAAGTGCGTCCCGACGTCATCGTCGCCATCGACGAGGAGGCCGGCGACGTCACCCGCATCGACGCGCACAACGGCAGCCCATGGCCCGGCAACCTGGCCCTCGGCGCCATCGACGACACCGCCCTGACCCGCGAGGTCGCCTGCCACATCGGCCGCGACCTCGCCTCGGTCGGCATCACGTTCGACTACGCGCCCGACGCCGACGTCAACTCCGACCCCAACAACCCGGTCATCGGCTCCCGCGCGTTCGGCGCCGAGCCCGAGCGGGTGGCCCGGCACACCGCCGCGTGGGTCACCGGCCTGCAGGAGGCCGGGGTCGCCGCCTGCGCCAAGCACTTCCCCGGGCACGGCAACACCAGCGTCGACTCGCACCTGGACGTACCGATCATCAAGGCCGGGCGGGCCGAGCTCGACGCGACCGAGCTGGTGCCCTTCCGTGCCGCCATCGCCGCGGGCGTGCAGGCCGTCATGAGCGCCCACCTGCGCGTCCCCGCCCTCGACCCGGAACTGCCGGCCACCCTCAGCCGGCGGATCATGACCAAACTGCTGCGCGACGAGCTCGGCTTCCAGGGCCTGATCGTCACCGACGGCATCGAGATGCGGGCCATCTCCGACCGCTTCGGCCTCGCCCACGCCACCGTCATGGCCCTGGCCGCTGGCGCCGACGCGATCTGCGTCGGCGGTGACCACGCCGACGAGGACACCGCCAACCTCCTGCGCGACGCCGTCGTGGCCGCCGTGCGCTCCGGTGAGCTGCCCGAGTCGCGCCTCGCCGACGCGGCCGCCCGGGTCGCCCGGCTGGCCGCCTGGTCTGCCGCCGCGCCCCGGGTACCGGTGGATCCGCGGGCCGCGGCGCTGGGGCTGTCCGCGGCCCGCCGGGCGCTGCGCATCACGGCGCCGGACGCCACGTTCCCGCTCGCCGCGCCGGCGTACGTGATCGAGTTCCAGCCGGAGCTGAACTTCGCGATCGCGCCGGAGACCCCGTGGGGGCTCCTCGCGCCGCTGGCCGAGCTGGTGCCCGACACGTCCGGCGTGCGGCTGTCCTCCGAGGAGGGACTGGCCGACGCGCTGCGGTCATCCCTCGGCCGGCCGTTGCTGCTGGTGGTACGCGACCCGCACCGGTACCCCTGGATCACCGACGCACTGCGGGCCTCGCTCGCGGCGCGGCCGGACGCGATCGTGGTGGAGATGGGCGTGCCCGCCGCGCCGCGGGGCGACCTGCACATCGCCACCTTCGGCGCGACGGCCGCCTCCGGACGGGCGGTCGCCGAGCTGCTCGCCGGCCGGTGACGCCGCTGTCGCGCAGGGTCACGACTCACCAGATCGCTCGATGCTCCCACTAGAGTGCCGGTATGTCCCGCACCCGTGCTCTGCTGGCCGGCGCCACGGCCGCCACCGCGCTTCTCGTCGCCCTGACCGGCTGCACCTCCAAGTCCAAAGAGGACGAAGCCGGCCAGACGGATCCCAACCTGCCGGCCGCCGAAGGGCTGCTCAAGGAGTCCGCCACCGCGATGGGCGGCATCACGTCGGCGAAGTTCCTCATCACCGCCGACGGCACCATCGCCGGGGTCGCCCTCAAGCGCGCCGAGGGCGTGCTGACCAAGGAGGGCAGCGCGCAGGGCACCGCCCAGGTCGAGCAGGTGGGCGCGACGGTCGAGCTGGCATTCACCATCGTGGGGCAGACCATGTGGCTCAAGGGCCCGACCGGCGACTACCAGCAGCTGCCGCTCGCCCTCGCCGCCTCGGTCTATGACCCGTCGGCGATCCTCGACCCCAACCGCGGCATCGCCAAGGTCCTCGGCACCGCCTCCGGCGGCAAGACCGAGGCCACCGAGGCCGTCGACGGCCAGGAGACCTACCGGGTGGCCGCCAACTCCTCCGCGGAGACCCTGGTCAACGTCGTGCCGGGGGTGACCGGTTCGGTGCCCGGCAAGTTCTGGATCGCCAAGGACAGCAAGAAGCTGCTGAAGGCCGCGTGGACCCTGCCCGCCGTCGGCGAGGCCAAGGGCGGCACGGTCACCGTGACGTTCAAGGAGTTCGACGCCCCGGTCACCATCACCGCGCCGAAGTAGCGCGATGACATCGACGCAGCCCACGACCGTGTCGCCGGCGGCCGGAGGCGCTCCGCAACGGCGGCTCGCCATCGGCGTCGGCGGCGTCGCGGTGCTGCTCGCCGCGCTGGACGCCTACGTGGTCGTCGGGGTCCTGACCGACATCATGGACTCGCTGCACATCGCCGACACCAGGCTGGAGCGGGTCACCCCGGTCGTGACCGGGTTCCTGCTCGGCTACGTCGCCGGCATGCCGCTGCTCGGCTCGCTGTCGGACCGTTACGGCCGCCGCGCGCTGCTGGTCGCGAGCCTGCTCGGCTTCGGCGTGGGCTCCGCGCTGACCGCCGCCTCCGGCGACTCGCTCTGGCTGCTCACCGGCGGCCGCACCCTGCAGGGCATCGCCGGCGGTGCGCTGCTGCCGGTCACCGTCGCCCTGGTCGGCGACCTGTGGCCGGACCGCGGCCGCCACCTCGTGCTGGGCAACATCGGCGCGGCGCAGGAGCTCGGCAGCGTCCTCGGCCCCCTGTACGGGGTCGCCATCGCCGGCCTGCTCGGCACGTGGCGCGGCATCTTCTGGGTCAACCTGCCGCTCGTCGCCGTGGCGATCGTCCTCGTCTGGCGCTCGGTGCCCGGCGGCCCGCCCGCCACCGCCGCGCCGCGCCGGACCGACGTCGTCGGCGGGCTGCTGCTCGCGGTCGCCCTCGGCGCCGTCGTCGTCGCGCTCTACAACCCCGACCCAGAGCGGTCCGTCCTGCCCGCGTGGGGCTGGCCGGTCCTCGCCGGCGCCGCCGCCGTGACGGTGCTGTTCGTGCTGTGGGAGCGCCGGGCGCGGACCCGCCTGCTGGACCTGACCGGCGTGGCGAAGGGCCCGTTCCTCGCCGCGCTCGCCGCCAGCTGGTGCGCCGGGGTCGCGCTGATGGTGACGCTGGTCGACGTCGAGCTGGTCGCCCAGACCCTGTTCGGCCGGTCCGGCGTCGAGGCCACCCTGGTCCTGACCCGGTTCCTGGTCGCCCTGCCGGTCGGCGCGGTCCTCGGCGGCCTGCTCCTGCGCTCCCGCCGGCTGAGCGAGCGGGTGGTCAGCGCCGGCGGCCTGCTGCTCGCGGCACTGGCCTACCTGCTCATCGCCGCCTGGCCCGCCGACGTGCTCGCCGTCCGCTACGCGGGCATCCTGCCCCGCCTCGACACCGACCTGGCCCTCGCCGGCCTCGGCCTCGGCCTGGTCATCGCCCCGCTGTCCGCGGCGGCGCTGCGCGCAACCCCGCCGTCCCAGCACGGCGTGGCCTCCTCCGCCGTGGTGGTGGCCCGCACCATGGGCATGCTGATCGGCGTCGCCGCCCTGACCGCGTGGGGGCTGCACCGGTTCCACGAGCTGACCGCGACGCTGGACTTCCCGCTGGTCTTCGGCAAGCCTGCCGACGAGCAGAAGCGCCTGCTGTCGGCGTACGCGGACGCACTGCAGTCCGCCCTGCGCACCGAGTACCGCGAAATCTTCCTGATCACAGCCGCCGTCTGCGTGGCGGGCGCCGTGGCGTCGGCGTTCCTCGGCCGCCCGGCTCCAGCTTCCGACCAGCCCTGACCCGCCGCCGCCGGGATCGACCCCTGCCGCGGGCTCAGCGAGGCTGGACCTGCACGGCGACGACCCCGGCGCGTGGCACGGCGGCGGCGCGGTTCCTGCGCCGCCGCGAACTCGCCGCCGGGCGCAGGGGTGGTGATCCGTCGCGGCCACGCGACCGTCTGGTCACCACTGGCCCGGTCGCCACCGGACCGGTCGCTGACTGGTCGATCTCTACCGGTCTGGCCTGCATTCGGTCCGATCGCCGCCTGGCCCGGTCACCGCTGGCCCGGCCTGCTTCGGGTTGATGCGGTGCCGGCGTGACCGTGGTGTGGTGGGGATCGGGGTGCGAAAGAAACCCGGCCAACGTCACTGGCCACAGCACTGGCTTCGGCGCGGCTGGCGCTGCGGGCTGGTCGGACCGCCGTGGTGATCCAAGTCGTGTCCTGGTTGTCTGGGTGACCACGCCGCGGCTTCGATCAAGCAGGCAAGATCCCCGGCGGGCTGGTGGTCGCGACCTGTGACGGGATTGGCCGCGTGCCGCGACCCGTGCTGCGGCACGCGACGCTGGGCAAGGGTCAGATGGTGGTCGCCGGACTGCCGGACGTGACCCCATCGTGGTGATCCAAGTCGCGTCCCGGTCGTCTGGGCGACCACGCCGCGGCTTCGATCAAGCAGGCAAGATCACAAGGTGGGCCGGCGGCGACGGGACCGGCCCGCCGCGACCTGCGCCGGGGCACGCGACGGCGGGCAGGGGTCAGATGTGGCCGCCGGTCCGGGCCAGGGCGCAGATGGCGATCAGCCGCAGCGTCGGCCACTCGGCCTTTGACCAGTCGAGCTCCGATGTGGGTGGCAGCTGCCATCGGGCCTCGATGAGGGTGTCGCGGACGCCGGTGGCGTAGCTGGCCAGGCAGACCGCGTTCGGGCCGTGTTCCGGGTCGCCGAGGGCGTCGCGGACGGCGGCGGCGTGCTGGTCGACCGCGGCCTGGAGGCCGGCGGACGCGGCGGCGGCCGCCAGGCCGGCCTCGCCGAGCCAGGTCATCAACCCGTTGAGCGTTGAGCGGGCGGCCGTATGACGGGTGGCTTCGGCGAGGTCCTTGAACATGCCTCCGAGTTCGACCGGTCGCCCGGCCGGTTGACCGGTGAACCCGGAGCGCACCCGGGTCGAACTCAGTTGTACCGGGGCGCCCGGGACTCGTCGGGCATCAGGACCCACAGCACGATGTAGGCCACGAACTGCGGGCCCGGCAGCAGGCACGAGAGCACGAAGATGAGCCGCATGACGTTGGGCGACATGCCGAACCGGCGGGCGAGGCCGGAGCAGACGCCGGCGATCCAACGGTTGTCCCGGGGCCTGACCAGACTGGACATTGCTGCTCCTTCGATCGGTGTGTAGCTCAACGGTATGGATGCCCGGGGCCGGCGCCCTCCAACCTTTGACGGAACTTCGAAACGCGGTCCACTAGGGACCCACCCGCACGGGTAGCCGGTCGGTTGCCGACCGTTGCGGGGCGGTTGACCTGCTCACGAGGGGTGTGAGGGACCCGATACCAACTGCGTCAACGCTCACCGACGGAAGGTTCTCCCATCGTGTCCCGGTTCCCTCGCCGTGCCACCGTCCTCGCCGCCGTGTTGCTCGCGGCGCCCCTCGGCTTCACGATCACCGCGACCGCGGCGACGGCAGCCCCCGCCGCCGCCCAGGTCGCCAGCGCCGCCGGTGACGCGGTCGCGCATGCCGACGTCGCCACGGCGGTGTCGAAGAAGAAGAAAAAGAAAAAGAAGAAGACGACCGCCAAGAAGCCGGCCACCACACCGGCGAAGAAGCCGGAGACCACGCCGACGACCAAGACGCCGACGACCACGCCGACCACCGCCCCGGTCACCAAGCCCGTGGAGAGCAGCTCGTTCGAGACCGAGGTCGTGACGCTGACCAACAACTACCGCACCGCGAACGGCTGCGGCGCGCTGCGCATCGACTCCCGGCTCGTCGCCGCCGCCCGGGCGCACAGCACGGACATGGTGACGAACAACTTCTTCAGCCACACCGGGTCCAACGGCAGCACGTTCGTGCAGCGTGAGGCCGCCGCCGGGTACACCACCGGGGCCTCCGCGGAGAACATCGCCTGGGGCTACCGCTCGCCGCAGGAGGTCGTCAACGGCTGGATCAACAGTGCCGGGCACCGCGCCAACATCCTCAACTGCGCCAGCGTCGCGGTCGGCGTCGGCGTCGCGTACAAGGCCGACGGGACCCCGTACTGGACCCAGGACTTCGGTCGCGTCTGAAAACCCTGTAGAAACTCTCTGTGACCTTACGTACAGCCGTGCTGTCGGCGAGCGCCGTGCTGGCGCTCGCCGGCTGCGGTGACGACCCGTCCAGCCAGGCGCAGTCGGCGGAGACGAAGCGTAACGGCGGCCTCTACGACGCCGTCGACGTGTGCGGACTCGCCACCGACGACCAGCTCAAGGCCGCGCTCGGGGAGGCGCCGGGCGCCAAGGAGCGCCGCGACACCGACTCGCTCAAGGCGTGCGCCGTCGACGGTGCCTCCGGCGACTTCTACCTGTTCCTGGTGCTGGTCCGCCCGTCGATGGGCGCCCCGCAGCAGGTTGCCTACGACAAGAACGCGGCGAAGGACGCCAAGTCGATCGACGCCACGACGTTCTCGTCGGTCGGCGACGGCGAGGCGCACGTCGAGACCGCCAGCGGCGAGCTCGTCGTACGGGTGTCGCTGGTGTACTACCAGGACGGCGGCGGCATCACCGACGGGCCGGCCGTCGTCGACCGGCTGCACACGCTTCTCGGGGCCATCACCCGGAAAATGTAGGCGGTTCACCCTGGGCCCATAGCGTCGCGGGCCATGAGGAACCTCAGACGAGCCGGCGACGCCGCCGGTGCGCTGCGGCTCAACGAGTTCGACGTGGCGTCGCGCTCGTACACGGGCAGGCGCTGGACCTACTGGGCGGCAGCGCCGGCACGTTCACGTTCCAGACCATCGAGGACGTCGTGATCCTCGACGACCGCACGCTCGGCGTGGTCAACGACAACAACTTCCCGTTCTCCAGCGGGCGTACCCCCGGCAAGGCCGACGACAACGAGTTCATCACCATCCGGCTGGCCGCCCCGTTGCACGCGGACAAGCGGTTCCTGAAGTAGCCGCTCAGGAGGGGACCAGCGAGCAGACCGCCAGCAGGCGGAGCATCGCCCAGGTCGGGCGGGACCAGTCGTCGAGGGTCTCGCCCGCGTCCCGGGCCGCGTCCCGGATCGCCGCAGCGTAACCGGCGAGGGCCACCGGGTCGAGCAGCGTGCCGCCGAGGGACTCGCGGATCGCGGCGGCGTGCTGATCGACGCGCGCCAGCAGGTCGGGCCGGGTGGACACGGCCACCCGGCCGGGCCGCCCGACGGCCGAGGCGAGCTCGGCCAGTCCCGCCCGGGCGATCCATGCGCGCCGGCCGGACGTCAACTCATCGAAGGGTGCGCTCACGTCCGCGACCATAAGCCCAGCATGCAACCGGTCGCAGCCCCGACGCGCCGGGTTTGGGCCGATCGCCAAGTTCGATCCGCCGACCCGTTGGGTAAATGGACCCGCATGGCCGATCGCGACGAGACCCCCGATGAGCGTTTCGACCGGAACTGGAATGAATTGCTCCAAGAGTTGCGCGTCGCGCAGACCGGCGTGCAGATCCTGTTCGCCTTCCTGCTGACGATCCCGTTCAACCAGCGCTTCGAGCACCTCACCGACGTGCAGCGTGCAACGTACATCGTGACGCTGGTGCTGACCGCCCTCGCGACGCTGTGCCTCATCGCCCCGGTGAGCCATCACCGGGTCCTGTTCCGGCGCGGCCGCAAGAAGGAGCTCGTCGACGCCAGCAGCGTCCTGGCCATGGTCGGCCTGGTGTTCCTCTGGCTGTCGGTGGTCGGCGCGGTGTTCCTGGTGTTCGAGGTCGTGGTCTCCATGTCGTGGGCGGTCGCCGTCGCCGCGGCGCTCGGGATCTCCTTCATCGTCGTCTGGTACGTGTTCCCGTCGATGAAGCGCTGAACCTCCGGAGCCGGCGAGAGCACTGAACCTTCGGAGCCCGGGGAGAACACCGAACCTCCGGAGCCGGCGAGAGCCGGCGAGATGGTCAGCAAACGCAGGTATTGACACTCCTTGTGTCCTGGGCCACAGTGGGAGCGCTCCCAATTCCCTTCCGCCACAAGGGGTGTCTGTGTGAAGCGCAAACTCTCGCTTGCCTTAGTGGCGGCGGTGCTGGTCGTGCCGATGACCGCCTCCGCCGCATTCGCCGAACCGGCCGAGCAGATCGTCAACGGGACCTTCGACAGCAGCACCGACCCGTGGTGGTGGACCGGCAACGCGCCGGCCTCCGTCGTGGAGGGCCGGCTGTGCGCGGCGATCCCCGCTGGCACCACCAACCCGTGGGACGCCATCATCGGGCAGAACGCGATCAAGCTGCAGGCCGGCGAGTCCTACAAGCTGGCGTTCACCGCCAGCGCCACCACGCCGGTGACCGTGCGGGCGAACGTCCAGCTCGCCGCGCCGCCGTACACCCAGGAGCTCTCGGCGGCGCCGGCCCTCACCGCCGCGCCGCAGGCCTTCAGCTACACCTTCACCGCGGCCGCGGACACCGACGCGGGTCAGGTCGCGTTCCAGGTCGGTGGCAGCCCGGTGGCCTGGACACTGTGCCTCGACGACATCTCACTGCAAGGGGGTGCACCGCCGCCCGTGTACGTCCCGGACACCGGCCCGCGGGTGCGGGTCAACCAGGTTGGCTACCTCACCAACGGCCCGAAGGCCGCGACCGTCGTCACCGAGGCGACCACCGCCCTGCCGTGGCAGCTGCGCAACGCCGCCGGCACCGTGGTCGCCTCCGGCACGACCAGCCCCGCCGGCGTCGACGCCACGTCTGGGCAGAACGTGCACAGGGCCGATTTCAGCTCATACCAGGTGACCGGCACCGGCTACACGCTCACCGCCGACGGCGAGACCAGCGTGCCCTTCGACATCGGGGTCAACGCCGCCTACGAGAAGCTGCGCGCCGACTCGCTGTCCTGGTACTACACCCAGCGCAGCGGCATCGAGATCCTCGACAGCATCGCCCCCGGCTACGGCCGCGCCGCCGGCCACCTGGGCGTCGCGCCCAACCAGGGCGACACCGACGTGCCGTGCCAGCCGGGCGTGTGCGACTACCGCCTCGACGTGCGGGGCGGCTGGTACGACGCCGGCGACCACGGCAAGTACGTCGTCAACGGCGGCATCTCCGTGTACCAGCTGCTGAGCACCTTCGAGCGGACCAAGGTCGCCGCCGGCGCCCGCGCGGACAAGCTCGGCGACGGGTCGCTGCGCATCCCCGAGCACGGCAACCAGGTGCCGGACGTCCTCGACGAGGCCCGCTGGGAGCTGGAGTTCATGCTGCGCATGCAGGTCCCGGCCGGCAAGCCGCTCGCCGGCATGGTCCACCACAAGGTGCACGACGCGGCCTGGACCGGCCTGCCGCTCGACCCGGCCGCCGACCCGCAGCCGCGCGAGCTGCACGCCCCGTCGACGGCCGCGACGCTGAACCTCGCCGCGACCGCCGCGCAGGGTGCCCGCCTGTTCCAGCCGTACGACAAGGCGTTCGCCGCGAAGCTGCTCGCCGCGGCCCGCACGGCCTACGCGGCGGCGGTGGCCAACCCGACCCGCTACGCGCTGGTCACGGACGGCACCGGCGGCGGCGCGTACGACGACGACAACGTCACTGACGAGTTCTACTGGGCCGCGGCGGAGCTGTTCATCAGCACCGGCGAGAAGGCCTACCAGGACGCGGTCGTCGCGTCGCCGTGGCACACCGCCGACGTGTTCCGCCCGGAGGGCTTCGACTGGAAGTTCACCGCGACGGCCGGCCGGCTCGACCTGGCCACCGTGCCCAACGCGCTGCCCGACCGGGCGCGGGTGCGGCAGTCCGTGGTCGACGGCGCCCGGGGTTACCTGGCGACGCTGCGCGGCAACGCGTACAACATCGCCTACGACCCGGCCAACGGGAAGTTCGACTGGGGCTCCAACGGCCTCATCATGAACAACCTGGTGGTCGTGGCCACGGCGTACGACATCAGCGGCGACACCGCGTTCCGCGACGGGGTCGTGACGGGCATCGACTACATCCTCGGCCGCAACGCGCTCAACCAGTCCTACGTGACCGGCTATGGCGAGCGGGCGTCGCACAACCAGCACTCCCGGATGTACGCCCACCAGCTGAACCCGGCCCTGCCGAACCCGCCGGTGGGCTCGCTGTCCGGCGGCCCGAACTCCTCGATCCAGGACCCGGTCGCGTCGAAGATCCTGCCGGGCTGCAAGCCGCAGTTCTGCTACCTGGACGACATCGAGTCGTGGTCGACGAACGAGATCACCATCAACTGGAACTCGACGCTGTCCTGGGTGGCCTCGTTCCTGGCCGACCAGGGTGAGGGCGGTGCGGCGCCGAAGTCGCCGTGCACCGTCTCATACACCAGGCTCCTGGACCTCGGCGGCGTCTACATCGCGTCGGTGACGGTCCGCAACACGTCCCGCACGACGCTGTCGAACTGGACGCTCGGCTTCGCCTACACCGGTACGCAGAAGGTCGAGCTCGCGGTCAACGGCACCGCGACGCAGACCGGCGCCTCGGTGAAGGTCAAGCCGTGGCAGACCCGGTTGAAGCCGGGCGAGTCGACGACGATCCTGCTGCTCGGCAAGGTGCAGTGGGGGCCGAACGCGGCCCCGGCAGTCTTCACCTGCGGTTGATAGGGCGGCCGCATCGGATGGGGTGAGGAAAGGACGAGGGGCACCGACCGCGACCCGGCCGGTGCCCCTCGGCGTGTGCGGGTCAGCTCAGCCAGATGATCAGGCCGACGACGACCGCGATCAGCACGACGACCGGGACCGCGATCTTGATGAGGTTGGTGGTGCCGGCTGTCTGCAGCAGGTCGACGGGCTCGGCCTCCGGCCCCTCGATGAGCCGGACGGCCTGCTCGGCGGGGGCGGTGGTGACGCCGTTGGCGTCCGGGACGTTGCCGGGCGGCAGGATCGCCACGGCCTCGGCCACCTGCTCGTCGGTGACCGCCTCCACCGGCGCCGCCGCCGCGGCGGGCGAAGCGGCGGCCACGGCCGAAGCGGCGGCCGGCGAGGCGGCGGCAGGCGAAGCGGCGGCAGGCGAAGCAGCGGCGGCAGGCGAGGCGTCGGCAGGTGCGGCGGCGGGCGAAGCGTCGGTCGCGGCGGCGGAGGAGTCCGCAGCGGCGGCCGGTGCGGGTTCCGAGGCGGCCAGCTGCGCCTCCAGGTTCGTCACGAACTGACCGAGCAGCCGGGTGCTGATGTCGCCGATCGTGCTGCGCCCCATCTGCGCCAGGGGGCCGGCGATTGTCAGGTCGGTCTCGACGGTGACCTTCGTGGCGTCGCCCTCGGCCGCCAGGACCGCCGTCACCAGCGCCGACGCGCGCCCCTTGCCGGTCGCGTCGCGGCCGCGGGCGTCGATGACCGCCCGGTGCGCGGCGGCGTCGCGCTCCTTGAAGGTCGCCACGCCCGAGAACTGGGCGGTCATCGGGCCGACCTTCACCTTGACCTTGCCGTGGTACTCGTCGCCCTGCACCGAGGTGAGCTGGGCACCGGGCATGCACGGGGCGATCTGCTCCAGGTCGGTGAGGACCGTCCAGGTCTCTTCGAGGGGGCGGTGGACGACGAACTCATTGGTGAGCAGCATGACGGTCACGTCCTTCAAGTGCGGCAAGGAGGGGGTGGAGAGCGGTGAGGGAATGGGCGCTGACCACCGCGTCGCAGAACGGCCACGCGGCGGCCATGCCACCGACCAGCGGCCGGTAGCGGGGGCTGGCAGTGCGCGGGTTGACCCACACGATGCGGTGGGCGAGGCGGGACAGCCGGGCCATCTCGGTGCCGACCTGCGCCGGGTCGCCGGTCTCCCAGCCGTCGGAGACGATGAGGACGACCGCGCCGCGGGCCATCCCGCGCCGGCCGTAGCCGTCGTTGAAGGCCTTCAGCGCGGCGCCGATGCGGGTGCCGCCGGACCAGTCGGGGGCGGCCTGACCGGCGCGGGCCAGGGCGACGGCGGGACGGGTACGGGTGAGGACCTTCGTGAGCCGGGTCAGCCTGGTGGCGAAGGTGAACACCTCGGCGCGCGAGGTGCCGGCGGCGCAGTACAGCAGCTGCAGCATGGCCCTGGCGAAGGGCTCCATGGATCCGGAGATGTCGCACAGCGCGACCAGCCGCCGGGGGCGCTCCCGCGGCTCGCGGCGCACCAGCCGCAGCGGGTCGCCGCCGGTGCGCCTGGCCCGGCGCAGCGTGGCCCGCAGGTCGGTGCCGCTGCCGGAGACCGTCGAGCGCATCCGGCGGGTCCGGCGCAGCGGCGTGGCCAGGGTGAGCCGGCGCATCAGGTCCGCGAGCAGCGCCAGCTCCTCCGGGGTCAGCGTGGCGAAGTCCCGCGACGCGAGGCGCTCCGCCGCGCTGCCGACGGTGGCGACCGGGATCTCGATCTCCCGGGTGGATGACGACGCCTGGTCGGAGGAGCCGGACGGGCCTGCCGACGGGGTGCTGCCCGAGGTCGTGGTGGTGGACGTGCCAGTGGCGTTCGGGTCGCCGCGGAAGTCGGCCGGGTCGTCGGCGTAGCCGCGGAAGACCGCGTCGAAGACCCGGTCGAGGATCTCGAACTGCTCCGGGTGGCAGGTCAGCGTGGCCCGCGCGCAGCGGTGCAGCTCGGCGGTCGTGGTCGGGGCCAGCAGCGTGACGGCGCGGGCGAAGCGTTCGCTGCGGTCCGGCCCGACGGGCAGGCCCGCGTCGTGCAGCGCCGCGCCGAACGCCGCGACGAGCCCGGCTAAGTCACCCCTCGACAAGGTCGGCCAGCCCCGTGCGGCGGGCCAGTTCCTCGTCCTCGCGGTACTTCAGCACCGCGCCGAGGGTGGCGCCCGCGGACTTCTCCTCCAGCGGCAGGCCGAGCAGCCGCAGCGCGTTGGCCCAGCTGATCGCCTCGGCGACGCCGGGCGGCTTGGTCAGGTCAAGGCCGCGCAGCCGGGACACGGCGCCGGCGATCTGGGCGGCCAGCAGCTCGTCGGCGCCCGGCACCCGCTGCCGGATGATCGCCGCGACCCGGTGCGGATCCGGGTACCCGATCCAGTGGTACAGGCACCGCCGCAGCAGCGCGTCGTGCAGGTCGCGGGTCCGGTTGCTGGTCAGCACGACGACGGGCGGCACGGTCGCGGTGCGGGTGCCGAGCTCCGGGATGGTCACCGAGCCCTCGGCGAGCAGCTCGAACAGGAACGCCTCGAACTCGTCGTCGGCCCGGTCGACCTCGTCGATGAGCAGCACCGCCGGGCGCGGGCCGGGGTGCTCGATCGCGGCGAGCAGCGGCCGGCGCAGCAGGTACTCGGGGGCGAACAGGTCCGCCTCCCGGGGCACCTCGCCGCGGGCCTCGGCGAGCCGGATCCCCAGCAGTTGCCGGGGGTAGTTCCACTCGTACAGGGCCTCGGCGGCGCTGAGCCCCTCGTAGCACTGCAGCCGGATGAGCGGCGTGTCCAGTGCGGCGGCGAGGGCGCCGGCGGCGGCGGTCTTGCCGACCCCGGGCTCGCCCTCCAGCAGGATCGGCTGGCCGAGCCGCACCGCCAGGAACAGCGCCGTGGCGAGGCCCTGGTCGGCGAGGTAGCCCTGCCCGGCGAGCCCGTCGGTCAGCTCGTCGATCGACGCCGTCACAGGTACCGGGCCGGGTTGTCGATGAACGCCCGCCGGCAGCCGGAGCCGCAGAAGTAGTACATGGTGCCCTCGTGCTCGTACTGCAGCGCGTCGGGGGAGATCGCCACGTCCATCGCGCAGACGACGTCCTTGGCGACCGCGACCCGCGACACCGGCTGTGCCGGCACCGGGGCCACCGGCTGCAGCAGCGGCAGGTCGATGCGCCCCGGCGGCGGGGCGGTCTGCCGGGGACGCTTGGAGATCACCTCGGCGAGGATGGACAGCGCGATCTCCGGCGCGGTACGGGCGCCGATGTCCAGCCCGGCCGGCGCGTGGATGCGCGCCTTCTCCAGGGCGGTGAGCGGCAGCTCGTCGAGCACCGCCGCGGCCCGCTTCCGGCTGGCGACCAGCGCGACGTACGGCACGCCGGCCTTCACCGCCGCGGTGAGCACCTCGACCTCGTCCCGCCCGTGCGAGGCGACCACGACCGCGGAGGCGTCCAGCGGCAGCTGCTGCGCCGGCCCGCGGACCCCTTCCCAGCCGACCGCCTGCGCGACGTCGACCATCGCGCGGGCGACGGGGGCCTCGCCGTGCACGTACACCAGCGGCGCCGGAATCATCGTCTCCAGGAAGATCTCCAGGGTGCCGCCCGACAGGCAGGGATTGGCGACGGTGAGCAGACCCTCCCGTTCGGTGCTTTCCCCGGAGGGGCTGATGCGCAGCAGCGTCGACTCGCCCGTCTCCAGCAGCCGCAGCCCCTGGAGACGGACGGTCGACTCGGCGCAGGTGCCGCCGACGAACCCCTCCATCGTGCCGTCCGGCAGCACGAGGGCGCGGTCGCCGGCCTTGGCGCTGGTCGGCCGCTCGGCACGCACCACCGTCGCGAGGACGAACGGGGTGCGGTCCGCGCGCAGCCGGTCGGCACGATGAAGGACGTTCGTCATGCCGTCACCTCCGCTTCGCTCCGGCGCCGGCCTGACGTGAGGCTGTGCCCATGATGAGCAGCCCTCCGCTTCGCTTCGGGCCACTCATGAGATGGCCAGGTCCGTTCGGATCGGGCGGCCCTGAGCGGCGCGCCACACGTTGGACGGGGTGAGCGGCATGTCGGCGTGCCGGACCCCGAAGGGCTTCAGCGCGTCGAGGACGGCGTTGACCACCGCGGCCGGCGAGCCGACCGTCGCGGACTCGCCGACGCCCTTGGCGCCGATCGGGTGGTGCGGCGACGGGGTGACCGTCTCGCCGAGCTCCCACGACGGGCACTCCAGCGACGTTGGCAGCAGGTAGTCCATGAGCGAGGCGCCGAGGTGGTTGCCGTCCTCGTCGAACGCCATGAGCTGCATGAGCGCCATGCCGATGCCGTCGGCGAGGCCGCCGTGCACCTGGCCCTCGACGATCATCGGGTTGATCCGCACGCCGCAGTCGTCGACCGCGATGAACCGGCGCACCTTGACCTGGCCGGTGGCCGGGTCGACGTCGACGACGCAGATGTACGCGCCGAACGGGTAGGTCAGGTTCGGCGGGTTGTAGACCGTCGTCGCGTCCAGGTGGCCCTCGACGCCCTCGGGCAGCTCGAGGCTGGAGTGCGCGGCCATGGCGATCTCCTGGATCGTCTTGGCCTGGTCGGGGTCGCCCTTGACGAAGAACTTGCCCTTCTCCCACTCCAGGTCGTCCGGGGACACCTCGAGCATCGCCGACGCCACGATCCTCGCCCGGTCGCGGACCTTGCGGGCTACGATCGCGGTCGCCGCGCCCGACACCGGGGTGGAGCGGGAGCCGTACGTGCCGAGCCCGAACGGCGTGTTGTCGGTGTCGCCGTGTACGACGTCGATGTCGTCGGGGGAGATGCCGAGCTCCTCCGCGACGATCTGCGCGAACGTCGTCTCGTGCCCCTGGCCCTGGGTCTGCACCGACAGGCGCAGCACCGCCTTGCCGGTCGGGTGGACCCGCAGCTCGGCGCCGTCGGCCATGCCCAGGCCGAGGATGTCCATGTGCTTGCGCGGCCCGGCCCCGACACCCTCGGTGAAGAAGCTGATGCCGATGCCCATGTACTCGCCGCGTTGCAGCTTCTCGGCCTGCTCGACGCGCAGCTTCTCGTACCCGACCATGTCCATGGCCAGGCGCAGCGCCTTCGGGTAGTCGCCCGAGTCGTACTCCCAGCCGGTCGGCGTGGTGTACGGGAACTGCTCCGGCTTGAGCAGGTTCTTCATCCGCAGCTCGGCCGGGTCCATCTTCAGCTCGAACGCCAGCACGTCGATCATGCGCTCGACCAGGTACGCGGCCTCGGTGATGCGGAACGAGCAGGCGTACGCGACGCCGCCGGGCGCCTTGTTGGTGTAGACGCCCTTGACGTTGCAGGACGCCGCCTCCAGGTCGTAGGACCCGGTGAAGATGTGGAAGAAGCCGGCCGGGAACTTGGTCGGCTGGGCGGTGCCGTTGAACGCGCCGTGGTCGGCGAGCACGTCGACCCGCAGCGCCCGGATCTTGCCGTCCTTCGTCGCCGCGATCTCGCCGCGCATGTGGTAGTCACGGGCGAACGCGGTGGCGGTCAGGTGCTCGTTGCGGTCCTCCATCCACTTCACCGGCTTGCCGGTGACGATGGAGCCGACGATCGCCAGGACGTAGCCGGGGTAGATGCCGACCTTGCCGCCGAAGCCGCCGCCGATGTCGGGGGAGATGACCCGGATCTTGTGCTCCGGCAGGCCCGCGACGAGCGCGTAGACCGTCCGGTGCGCGTGCGGCGCCTGGGTGGTCGAGTAGATCGTCAGCTTGCCGCTGACCTTGTCGAAGTCGGCGACCGCGCCGCAGGTCTCCAGCGGGGACGGGTGCACCCGGGGGTACAGGATGTCCTCCGCGATGACGACCTCGGACTCGGAGAAGATCCGGTCGGTCTTCTCCTTGTCACCGGCGGACCAGTCGAAGATGTGGTTGTCGGTCTTGCCCTCTTTGTCGTCCCGGATGACCGGGGCGCCGGGGGCGAGCGCCTGCTTGGCGTCGGCGACGACGGGCAGCGGCTCGTACTCGACCTCGATGAGCTCCAGGGCGTCGCGCGCGATGTAGTGGCTCTCCGCGACGACGAACGCGACCTCCTGGTTCTGGAAGCGGACCTTGTCGGTCGCGAGCACGGCCTGCGTGTCGTAGGACAGCGTCGGCATCCACGCCAGCTTCAGCGTCTCCAGGACCGCCCCGGTGATGACGGCCTTGACGCCGGGCAGCGCCTCCGCCGCGCTCGTGTCGATCGAGACGATCTTCGCGTGGGCGTACGGGCTGCGCAGGAACGACCCGTGCAGCATGCCCGGCAGGTTGACGTCGTCGACGTAGTTGCCCTGACCGCGGACGAACCGCGCGTCCTCCTTGCGGTGCATGCGGCCGAAGCCCATGGGCGTCTCAGTCACGGTCATGCCTTCGCCTCCGCCGCTTCGTGCTCGGCCGCCCAGCGCACCGAGCGCACGATGTTCTCGTAGCCCGTGCACCGGCAGAGCTGACCGGAGATCGCCTCGCGGATCTCCTGCTCGGACGGGTCGGGGTTCTTGTCCAGCAGGCAGCGGGCGGTGATCATCATGCCCGGCGTGCAGAAGCCGCACTGCAGGCCGTGGCACTGCACGAAGCCCTGCTGGACCGGGTCGAGACCGTCGGCGCGCTCGAGCCCCTCGACCGTGCCGACCTGCTTGCCGTCGGCCATCACGGCCAGCACGGTGCAGGACTTCACCGGCACGCCGTCGAGGGTCACGGTGCACACGCCGCAGTTGGACGTGTCGCAGCCCCAGTGCGTCCCGGTGAGGCCGAGCTCGTTGCGCAGGAAGTGGACCAGGAGCAGCCGGGGCTCCACGTCGCGGGTGTGGCTCTCGCCGTTCACCGTCACGGTGATCTGCATGATCAGGCCTCTCCGCTCGCGTTCAGCCCACGCCCACGGGCGGCCGCGGCGCGCAGCGCGCGCACGGTCAGCTCCCCGGCGAGGTGCCGCTTGTAGTCGACCGGTCCGCGCTGGTCGGCGACCGGGTTGCTGTGCTCGGCGGCGATGCGCCCCGCCTCGGCGAAGCTCTCCTCGGTGGCGGGCCGCCCGACGAGGTACGCCTCGGCCTGCGCCGCCCGGAAGTGCTCGGCGCCGACGGCCGCCAGGCCGATGCCGACGCTGGTGATGGTGCCCGCGGGGTCGATCCAGATCGCGGCGCCGGCCGCGGCCACCGCCCAGTCACCGATGCGGCGCTCGACCTTGGTGTACGCGGAGCCGCCACCCGGGCGGATCGGCACCCGCACCTCGGTGAGCAGCTCGCCCGGCTCGACGACCGTCTCGTACGGGCCGACGTGGAACTCGGTCAGCGGCACGGTGCGCGACCCCCGCGCACCCTGGATCACCACCGAGGCGTCGACGGCGGCGAACGCGGCGGAGAGGTCCTCGGCCGGGTCCGCCTGGCAGAGCGAGCCGCCGACGGTGCCACGGTTGCGCACGATCGGGTCGGCGATCACCCGCTCCGCGTCGCGGAAGATGCGGTAGTGCTCCTCGACCAGGGCCGACTCGAGCAGTTCCGCGTGCCGCGTGAGCGCGCCGATGCGCAGCTCACCGCCCTCGACCCTGATGTAGGACAGCTCGCTGACGTCGTTGATGTCGATCAGGGCGGTCGGCCTGGCCAGGCGCAGCTTCATCATCGGGATCAGGCTGTGACCGCCGGCGATGACGCGGGCGTCCTCGCCCCACTGGGCCAGCAGGTCCAGCGTCTGGCTCACCGTCGTCGCCTTTGCATATTCGAATGCGGCGGGTACTTGCATCGCGCCTCCGCGTGAGGATTCGTTCGGTCTCCAACGGGAAGATGTTCGTCCTAAAGGCGACATTGGACAACACCTGTTGACAAAAATTCTTTCCCCAAAGTGTCACTACGGTGGGGATCATGGGTCGTCAGAAGCGTATCGCCGGCATCGTCGAGCAGACCGACGGCGGGGTTGCCGAGCTGCGCTCCGACGACGGCCGGCCGGGCCGGTGGACGCTGCTCATCGACGGATATCCGCAATCTGCGGTGGATATCGCCGACCCCCGCCGGCTGGATTTCGAGTACATGCGCCGGCTGGCATCAATCGTCGACGGCGTCGCCCAGCCGGGCGTCCCGCTGTCGGTGCTGCACCTTGGCGGCGGCGCGCTGACGATGGCCCGCTACGTCGCCGCGACCCGGCCCGGCTCCTCGCAGCGCGTGGTCGAGCTCGACGCGGCGCTCATCGCGCTCGTGCGCCGGGTGCTGCCGCTGCCGCGCAACGCCGACATCCGGGTCCGGGCGATGGACGCCCGCGCCGCCGTCGAGTCGATGTCCGGCGCCCGCTTCGACCTCGTCATCGCCGACGTGTACCGGGGTGCCCGCGTACCTGCCCACCTGGCGTCGCTGGAGTTCCTGACCGCCGCGGCCGGCCTGCTGCGCCCCGGCGGCGTCTACGCGGCGAACCTCGCCGACGGGGCCGGCCTGGCCTTCGCCCGCGGGCAGGTCGCGACGCTGCGCAAGCTGTACGCAGACGTGTGCCTGCTCGCCGAGCCCGCCGTGCTGCGCGGCCGCCGGTTCGGCAACGTCATCCTCGCCGCGTCGGCGGTGCCGCTGCCGGTCTCCGGGTTCGCCCGGGCCGGAGCCGCGGACCCGTTCCCGGCCCGGCTGGTGCACGGCGGCGACCTGGACCGGCTGGTCGCCGGTGCCCGGGTCGTCACGGACGCGACCGCCACCGAGTCCCCGGCCCCGCCGCCCGACCTGTTCTGAAACCCGGTCACGGCTTGCTACCGCCCAGTTGTCGGGAAGGAGCTTAGGGATCGTTCAGGGTGCGCTTAGAGTCGCGGGATGCTCGAATTTGCAACCGTTTCCGCGCCGCGCCGCCCGGCGGCGGAGCGTGCGGCCCTGATGGGCGACCCCGGCTTCGGTCGCGTCTTCACCGACCACATGGTCACGATCCGCTACGCCGACGGCAAGGGCTGGTATGACGCGCGGCTCGAGCCGTTCGGCCCGCTGAGCCTGTCGCCGGCGACCGCCGCCCTGCACTACGGGCAGGAGATCTTCGAGGGGCTCAAGGCCTACGCCCAGCCCGGCGGCGGCATCGCCCTGTTCCGGCCGGACGCCAACGCCCGCCGGCTCAACGCGACCGCCGACCGCCTGGCCATGCCGCGGCTGCCCGAGGAGCTGTTCCTGCGCTGCCTGGAGGTCCTCGTCGGCGCCGACCGGGACTGGGTGCCGACCCGCGAGGGGCAGAGCCTCTACCTGCGTCCGTTCATGATCGCGACCGACCCGTTCCTCGGCGTGCGGCCGTCGCTGGAGTACCTGTTCGCCGTCATCGCCTCCCCGGCCGGCTCCTACTTCGCCGGCGGCGCCAAGCCCGTCACGATGTGGGTGTCGCAGGAGTACTCGCGGGCCGCGCCCGGCGGCACCGGCGCGGTGAAGACCGCGGCCAACTACGCCGCCAGCCTGCGGGCCCAGGCGCAGGCCCAGGAGGCGGGCTGTGACCAGGTCGTCTTCCTCGACGCGGTGCACCGGCGCTACATCGAGGAGGCCGGCAGCAACAACCTCTTCTTCGTCTATGACGGCGAGCTGGTCACCCCGCCGCTCAACGGCTCGATCCTGCCCGGCGTCACCCGCGACTCGGTGCTGCGCCTCGGCGCCCACCTCGGGCTCACCGTCACCGAGCGGCCCTACAGCCTCGACGAGTGGCACGACGACGCCCGCTCCGGCCGGCTCAAGGAGACCTTCGCCACCGGCACCGGCGTGGTCATCAGCTCCATCGGCACCGCCCGCACCGCCGACGGCGAGTTCAGCATCGCCGGGGCGGTCGAGGGGCCGGTCACCGCCCGGATCCGCGACCAGCTCGTCGGCATCCAGCGCGGCACCGAGGAGGACCCCTTCGGCTGGCGGGTGCCCGTTCAGTAGACGGACAGGTGCACGTGGTTGGTGTGGTCGCTGGACGGGTCGCCGTTGCCGCCGCTGTAGTAGTGCCAGCCGGCGGCCGGCGTCCACACCTGGCGGAACCAGATGACGTAGAGCACGCCGAGGGCGCTCGCATTGCGCACGAAGAACGCCGCCAGGTTGCCGCCGTAGGTCTTGTCCCCGCCGGTCGCCACCCCGCCGAAGCCGTTGGCCTGGGCGGCGAAGTCGCACGCCCGGCCCTTCGGATGCTCGTACGGTCCGGAGGGCCGGAAGCACGAGTAGTAGCGCGTGAAGCCGGCCTTGTGCGCCTCCTTCACCGCGTGCAGCATGCGGGGCGTGACACAGCCCTTGGTGGTCGGGTCGTCGATGATGCAGTTCTCTTTCGGCCACGAACCGTTGGCGTTGCGCGGCGCCGGGGTCGCCAGGGGTGAGTTGGCGTTGACGTAGCCGTTGGCCCGCCCGCCCATCCTCACCAGCGCCGTCTCGGCGTCCTTCTTCTTCTTGGCCATGATGTCGGCCTGCGCCTGCTGCTGCGCGACCTCCGCGTCGACGGCCTTCTTCGCCTCGCCGAGCTCCTTCTGCAGCCTCGTCAGCTGCCCGATCTGCCGGTCGTTGTAGCGGGCGACGGTGTTGACCAGCATCGTGCGCTCGATGAACGACTCGGTCGAGTCGCTCTGGATCAACGCCGCCGCGGTGCGCACCCCGCCGGTGCGGTAGGCGGCCCCGGCGATGACATTGACCTCGGCGAGGATCGCGTCCAGCTGGAGCTGCATCGAGGCGACCTTCGTGTTCAGCTCGGCCTGGCGCTGCTTGGAGACCTCCAGGATGCCCTGCGCGTCCAGAAACTCGCCGTTGGCCTTGTCCAGCAGCTCACCGAGGGTCATGTTGGCGCTGCCCTCGTCGGGCGCGGCCGTCGGGTCGCCGGGCGCCGCGCCGGCCGGCACCGCCCAGGCGCCGAGCACGACGAGTGCCGCGAGGAACGAGGCGATGAAGCGCTTGCGCAACGGAGTCCCTTCCCGGGGGCGAGCCAGCCGTCAGATTACCGACTGTCACCCGGATGTACAGGACCGAGAATGCGTCCGATCAGTTACTCACCGTAGCCACGCGGCGGGTCGTGAAGAGCGCCACCCAGCCGAACGCGAGGCCCAGACCGATCGTCACGACCGTCAGGTCACCCGTTGGGAGTAGCCCGGACAGCCGGGTCGCGAGCACACCCAGCCCGACGTAGAGCCCGCCCCACAGCGCCGAGCCGAGCGCGGCGGAGCGCAGGAACCGCAGGTACGGCATCCGCAGCCCACCGGCCGCGAGCGGCACCAGCGTGTTGAGCAACGGCAGGAACGGCGCCGTCACCAGGATGCGGCTGCCGCCGGTGCGCACCACGTGGTCGGCCTTCGCCCAGCGCGCCTCGCCGATCCACCGGCCGAACCGGCCCTCGCGCAGCCGCTGCCCGAACGCCCAGCCGGCCAGGAAACTCAGTGACCAACCGGCCAGGCAACCTGCGACGATCCAACCGAGGCTGCTGAACGGGTCCGCCACGCCGGCCGTGGTGAGGATGGCGACGTCAGCCGGGATCAGGATGCCGAGCAGCGGGATGGAGTCGAGCAGCATGACGAGCCCCAGCGCCAGCCCCAGCAGGGCGGCGGGCAGGCTGTGCAGCGGTTCGAGCCACTCGGTCATGCCGTCACCTCCGCTGCGCTCCGGCGCCGTCCTGACCTTGAGACTGCGCCGATGATGACCAGCTCCTCGCTCCGCTGCGGGCCGGTCATGCCGTCACCTCCGCTGCGCTCCGGCGCCGTCCTGACCTTGAGACTGCGCCGATGATGACCAGCTCCTCGCTCCGCTGCGGGCCGGTCAT
>NZ_JBFAIC010000009.1:0-48432 GCF_040654515.1 Dactylosporangium sp. NPDC050688 | reverse complement strand
TGCCGAGAACCGTATGGCCGAGCGCATAAGCGGCACATCAGGGAGCGACCCCGAGACAACCCCGAGGGGCTTCCGGTTGCTGCTCGGGGCCCGCGGCATCTCGTACGCCGGCGACACCCTGAGCATGGTCGCGTTGATGCTGCACGTGGCCTCGTCGACCGGTCAGGCCCTCGCGGTGTCCGCGCTGCTGCTCGCCGGGGACTTCGTGCCGTCGCTCGTCGCGCCGTTCGCCGGGGCCCTGGCCGACCGCTTCGACCGGCGCCGGCTCACGATCGGCTGCGAGCTCGTCCAGGCGCTCACGGTCGCCGTCATCGCGCTGGCGCTGCCGCCGGTGGGGCCGCTGCTCGCGCTGGTCGCCGTCCGGGCCGTCGCCGGGCAGGTCTTCCAGCCGGCGTCGCGGGCGGCGGTCCCGTCGCTGGTGCCGGCCGCCGGGCTCGCCGCCGGCAACGCCCGGCTCGGGCTGGTCACCAACGTGGCGGAGCTGGCCGGGCCGCTGCTGGCCGCCGCGCTGCTGCCGTGGCTGGGCACCCGCGGCGTCCTGGCCGTGGACGCGGCGTCGTTCCTGGTGTCCGCGGCGCTGCTCACCGGCCTGCCCCGCCTGGCGCCTGCGGCGCTGGCCATCGAGTCGCTGTGGAAGGGCGCCCGGACCGGCCTCGGCTATCTGGCGCGGCACCGGACGGTCCGGGTGGTCGCGCTCGGGTTCTGCGCGGTCGTCCTGTGTACGGGCGTCGACGACGTCGCCCTGGTCGTGCTGTCGCAGGAGGACCTGCGCACGGGCGACTCGGTGGCGGCGCTGCTGCTCGGCGCGGTCGGCCTCGGCCTCACCGCCGGTTACGCGCTGCTGTCGCGGCGCGGCGCGTGGATCCGGATGACGACGCTGTTCGCCGCCGGTCTCGCGGTCAGCGCGGCCGGCAACCTGCTCACCGGCGCGCTCGCGCACGTCGCGTGGGCCGCCGCGGTCGTCTTCGCGATGCAGGCCGGCCGCGGGCTGGGCATCGCCGCCATCGACGTGGCGAGCAACACCCTGCTGCAGCGGCTCGTCCCGGACGCGATGCTCGGCCGGGTGTTCGCCAACCTGTACGGCGCCGTCGGGGCGGCCGCGGCGCTGTCGTACGTGCTCGGCGGCCTGCTGCTGGACGCCGCCGGCGCGCCCGCCACCCTGGTCGCGGCCGGCGCCGGCGGGGTGGTCTGCGCGCTGCTCACCGGTGTGGCACTGCGTGCCCGGCGCGTCGATTGAGGGTCTCGTCACGGCGCCCGGCGCGTCGATTGCGGACATTGACGCGTCTTTTGCTAGCGTCCCCGCTAGCAAACGGCTAGCAGGAGTGTGGGTTGGAAGCGACAGACAACGCGGTGGCGATGCCGCCGCAGCGGCCGCGGTTCGAGCGGGTGCAGCTCAACACGCGGGTCCGGGTGGAGATCGAGCAGACGCTCCAGCGCTTCGTCGAAGACCACAACACCACGGTGCAGAGCTCCGTGGACCTCGCGCTGGCCGAGTTCCTCGCGGCACGGGGCTACTCGCTGCCCGCAACGGATGACAGGAGAAGCCGGTGACCTCGCCGGGCAGTGCGCACAGCAACGGACAACCTGGAATCGGCCAACTCGACGCGGACCTGCAACGGACCGTCCGCCGCACCTCGTACATGCGCCAGCTCTTCTACTTCGTCGTGCTGCTGGTCGCTCTCGCCGGGCAGGTCTCCGGCGCGGTCGAGGCGCTCGGCATCCCGCTGCTGTGGGCCATCCCCGCCGTCGGCGCACTGGAGCTGGGCGGCATCGTGGTCCTGGCCAACGCCGACGTCCGGCGCCGGCTCGGCGAGCGGGCGACCGCGTCGCGGATCCTGTCCGCGGCCATTGCCGGGTTCGCCGTCACGTTCAACTGGATGGCGCACGAGAACAAGCTGCTCGCCGGGTTCTTCGCCGGCATGTCCGCGCTGGGTTACCTGGTGTGGCTGATGCACACCGAGAACCAGCGCCGTGACCGGCTGCGGGCCACCGGCGACCTGCCGCCGACCACCCCGGCGTACGAGGTGGTCGGGCACTGGATCCGGCACCCGTGGCTGACCCTGCGCGCCAAGAACCTCGCGAAGGCCGACGCCCGCCTGGGCCTCTACACCTCCCTGGCCGCGGCCCGCGCCGAGAAGCGCAAGGAGGTGCGCACCAAGGCCATCGCCAAGGTGCTGCACCGCAAGATCCGCGCCGCGGTCGACCCGACGACGGCCGACATCGCCGTCGCCGTGTACGACCTGGACGAGATCGCCGTCCGCCTCGCCGACGGTGCCGACTACGACGGTCTCACCGCCCTCATCGCCGCCGACCTGGCCCCGGCCCGCCTCGCCTCCGACGCGCGGGTCATCTCGGTCGTCGACGAGCCGGCCCCCCGGCCCGCGATCACCGAGACGGCCCAGGAGCCGGTCGAGGAACAGCTGACCCTGCCCGAGCCGCCCGCCGCCGAGGCCGCCCCCGAGCCGGCGGCCTCGCCGCAGCCGGTGGTTTCCCCGCTCGGCGAGTGGCGGGGCGAGATCGCGGAGATCCTGCCGCCTCCCACGCCGCGCCGCGCCCGCGGCCAGTCGAAGGTGGTCAGCCCCGAGCAGGCCCTGGCCGCCACCGACCTCGGCGACGAGCCGACCCTGACCCCGACCCGGGCCATCCGGGAGGGCTCCCTGCGCAGCCAGGTGCACGCGGCGCTGCACGAGCACGTGCCGGACAACGACCCCCGCGACACGATGGCCCTGACCACCTTCGTCGGCGACCTGCTCGAGCTGAACGACGTGGAGCGCCTGACCGCGTCGAACTACGTCCGCACCTGGAAGCGCGAGGTCGACGCCGGCCGCCGGTCCTCGGTGAACGGCCGCCACCTGCAGGACGTGGTCCCGACGAAGCGGTAACCGGAACCGGGGCGGGCTGACCCGGACCACCGCCGGCCCTGAGCCCGCCCGCCCCGCTGCGCCGCGACCTGCTGGTCCCCGGCGTCGAGGAGGCGGCTGCGCAGCCGCTGCTCGCGCCGACGGGCGGCGACCCGGATCGGGCCCGGGCGATCTGGGCCTTCGCGCACGGCATGGTGATCCTGGAGCTCAACGGCCGGTTCCCGCCGGATGCCGAGCTCGACGGCGCCTGGCAGCGGGGTGTCGCCGCGTTCACCCGATGATGAGCTGCTGCCGCTCGACATCGCTCGTCACGGATGCCTCGGACGAGGCTCGACCTCCGGCCGGCCCGGCCCGGCGTGGCGTGGCTGGACGAGACGACCGTGGTGGGTGACTCCCCGTGATGCGCTCCGGTGGCTGGCGTCGTCGGGGTTAGCGTTGGGCTGAGGTTGCCCGGCAGCCCCGGTCGTGCATGGCCACGCGGTTCCGCCACGACCACGGCATCCCGCTGTTGCACCGTCGAGTCCCGAGGAGCGACATGAACAGCGCGAGGGGAGGGCTGATCCGCCGGATGCTGCTCGCCGCCGGCGCGCTCCTGCTCATCGTCGGCGCCACCTTCTCCGTTCTGCTCTACTCGATCGCGGAGCAGCGCGAGACCGCCCGGATAGCGCGGCGCTCGCAGGAGATCTTCGTGGCCGCCGACCATGTCGACCGGCTGACGGCAGACATGCAGATGACGTACCAGCAATTCGTCGTCACCGCCGACCCGGGATTCCGCGCCGACTGGGAGTCCGCGCGGGCCCGGCTCCCGACGGAGGCCGCGGACCTGGAGCGGCTGGCCACCACACCCGCGCAGCAGGACCTGGCGCGGCACATCGCCGGTCTCAGTGAGTCGTACATCCAGGACTATGCGACGCCGGCCATGGCGGCGGCACAGCGGGGCGACCCGTCCGCGCGGAGCGTGGAGACCATGCAGGAGGGCCGGGGCCGCATCGACGAACTACGGACCGATCTGGACACGCTGCGGGTGAACGAGCTGCACATCATCGCGGCCCGCGAGGGGTACACCGACACGGTGATCAACCGCGAGATCATCGCCGTCGTGATCGGCATGATCGGATCGGCGATCGTCATCGCCATGGTCAGCCTGTACCAGACCCGGGTCATGGTGCAGCCGATCCGCCGGGGGGCCGTCATGGCGAACCGGCTCGCCGCCGGACACCTCGACACCCGGATGCCCGAGACCGGCAAGGCCGAGATCGGTCAGCTCGAGCGGTCGTTCAACATCATGGCCGCCTCGCTCGAGAGGAGCCACAACGAGCTCCGCCATCTCGTCGAGACGCAGACCGCGCTGCGCCGGGTCGCCGTGGTCGTCGCGAAGGGCGCGGAGCCGGCCGGGGTCCTGGCGGCGGTCGTGGAGGAACTCGGGCGGCTGATCGGCACCGAGAGTGCGCGCATCGTGCGGTACGAGCCCGACGGTAGCGCGATCATCGTGGCGTCCTGGGGCGGGCCGACCCTCGATCTCCCGGTCGGTATGCGCCTTCCCCTGGACGGCAACACCAGTCCGGGCCGTGCGCAACGCACCGACCGTCCCGTCCAGCTCGACCGCGACGAGGGCAGGCCCGGGTCGTTCGCGGCACGTCTGCGTGAGCACGGACTGCGCGCGGGGGTCGACGCCCCGATCTATGTCGCGGGGCGCCTCTGGGGCGTCGTGATCGCCGGCACGACGCGCGACGAAGCGCTGCCGCCCGACGCCGAGGAACGGCTCGTCGAGTGCACCGACCTCATCGGCACGGCCGTCGCCAAGGCTCAGGCCCACGCCGACCTCGTCAAGTCACGCGCGCGGCTGGTGCTCGCCACCGATCAGGCCCGCCGGCGCATCGAACGCGACCTCCACGACAGCGTCCAGCAGCGGCTCATCTCGCTCGCGCTGGACGTCCGGCGGGTCGAGGGGTCCGTGCCGCCGGAGATGGCGGAGCTGCGCGACCAGCTGTCCGCGGTCGTGACCGAGCTGGCCGGCACCGTCGACGAGGTGCGCGAGCTCTCGCGCGGCGTTCACCCGCCGATTCTCACCGAGGGCGGCCTGCGTCCCGCGCTGCGCACACTGGCCCGCCGCTCCAAGATCCCGGTCGACCTTGACGTACGCCTGGACTCCCGCCTTCCGGAGACCGTCGAGGTGGCGGCGTACTACGTGGTTGCCGAGGCGTTGACGAACGCCGCCAAGCACGCCCAGGCCGAGCTGATCTGCGTCAGCGTGCTGGTGAGCGACGACTGCCTGCAGCTGACGGTGCGCGACGACGGTGTCGGGGGCGCGGTCGCGGGGCGCGGCACGGGCCTCGTCGGGCTGACCGACCGGGTCGAGGCCCTGGGCGGCACGCTGACGGTCTCCAGCCCGCCGGGTGAGGGCACCTGCCTGACCGCGAAGCTGCCCCTCCACCAGACCTGACCGCCTGCCGGTCAGCAGCTGCCGCCCGGCCGTGCAGGCACCGGAGCTCGGTTCCCAGCCCTTACGGCTCGGTGCCCCGGCGCGTGAGTGACACGCACCGGGGCACCGAGGTTGCTGTTACAGGGTCAGGGTCCAGGAGTTGATGTAGCCGGTGTCGGCGCTGGCCGCGTCCTGCACCCGCAGTTTCCAGGTGCCGTTGCGGGTTTCCGAGGAGAGGTTGACCGTGTAGGTCTGGTCGATGTTGTCGGTGCTGCTGCCGGTGCGGTTGTGCAGCAGGTAGGTGCTGCCGTCCGGCGCAACCAGGTTCACCACGAGGTCACCCTTGTAGGTGTGCACGATGTGCACCTCGACCGTGCTGGTGGCGGACGCGGTACCGGTGCAGCCGGCGATGGTGATGGCGCTTTCCACCGTGGTGTTGTCCGGGATGCTCACGTCGGTCCCGTTGGTGCCGGAGCATCCGGGGACGCCACCGCCGCCCAGGTTGAGGGTCCAGGAGTTGATGTAGCCGGTGTCGGCGCTGGCCGCGTCCTGCACCCGCAGCCGCCACGCACCGTTCGCGGCTTCGCCGGACAGGTTGACCGTGTAGGTCTGGTCGATGTTGTCGGTGCTGCTGCCGGTGCGGTTGTGCAGCAGGTACGTGCTGCCGTCCGGCGCAACCAGGTTCACCACGAGGTCACCGATGTAGGTGTGCACGATGTGCACCTCGACGGTGCCGGTGGCCGAGGCGTTGCCGGCGCAGCCGGAGATGATGATGCTGCTCTCCACGGTGGAGTTGTCCGCGATCGCCACATCGGTGGCGTTGCTGCCCGAGCATCCGGGCAGGCCGTTGACGGTCAGGGTGAAGGTCGTGGTGCGGGTCGCCTCGACGCCCGTACCGGTGATGGTGACCGTGTACATGCCGCTCGGGGTCGACGCCGCCGTGCTGATCGTCATGGTCGACGAGCCGCCGTTCGAGGTGACCGACGACGGGCTGAAGCTGGCGGTGGCTCCGGACGGCAGGCCGGAAGCGGAGAGCGCCACGGTCTGCGCCGAACCCCGGATCAGGGCGGTCGACACGGTCGCGGTGGCCGAGTTCCCCGGGTCCACCGCCGCGGAGGACGGCGCCACCGACACGGTGAAGTCGTTGGCCGCGCAGCTCGTGTCATTGCCCGCGACGTTGACGGCGGTCCAGGCGGTCTGGACGGCCTTGTACTCCGTCGAGCACAGGCCGTACAGGTCGGTGGCCGCGGTCAGCGTGTACGCGCGGGCGGTGTTGCCCGGGTTGGTGGTGTTGACGTAGGAGGTGTTGGAGGTGAAGTAGCTGTCCAGGGCGCGGAACCAGATCTTCTCCGCCTTGGCCCGGCCGATACCGGTGACCGCCGGCGCCGACCCACAGACCGGGGAGGTGCCGTACGCCGTGGCGCCGCTGCCTTCGGCGAGCATGAAGTAGAAGTGGTTGGCCACTCCGGAGGAGTAGTGCACGTCGACGTTCTTCGTGCTGGTCGACCAGCAGGAGTGCGACGCGCCGTCCAGCGACGGGTTGTACATGTACCGCAGCGGGGTCCCGTCGCCGTTGATGTCGATCTCCTCGCCGACGTCGTAGTCGCCGGGGTCGCTGGGGTTGTTCGCGGAGAACTCGACCATGTTGCCGAAGATGTCGCTGGTCGCCTCGTTGAGCCCACCGGACTCACCGGAGTAGGTCAGATCGCCGGGCACGACGTTCTCGGTGACGCCGTGGCTCATCTCGTGTCCGGCCACGTCGATGGAGACCAACGGGTTGGAGTTGCCCGAACCGTCGCCGTAGGTCATCTGCGCGCCGTCCCAGAACGCGTTGACGTAGTTGTTGCCGTAGTGCACCCGCGACGCGACGCCCTGGCCGTTGCCGAAGATGCCGTTACGGCCGTGGGTGTTCTTGAAGTAGTCGAACGTCAACGCCGCACCGTAGTGCGCGTCCACCGCGGCTGACTGGTCGTTCGACGGTGACCCGTTACCCCACACGTTGTCCGCGTCGGTGAACGCCGCGCACGTCGTGGTGCCGTTGTTCATGTCGCAGGTGCTGCCATTGCCGTGCGTCGGGTCCATCAGCTGGTATGTGCTGCCGGACTGGGTCGTCGAGACGGTGACCGTGCCGGCGTACACCGAGTTGCCGGTGCCGTCCACCGTCTCGATCTCGTCGTACGAACCGATGAACTGGTCGGTCAGCGCGTCGGAGATGACGTGCAGCCGGGACGGGGTCTGACCGTCCGGGGCCAGGCCCGACACCACCGTCTCCCACGCCAGCCGGCCGAAGCCGTCTGACGCCTCGACAAACAGTTCCGGCGCGCCGACCTCGGCCACCTTGCCGGAGAACTTCGCCTTCGCGGTGTTCCTCGCCGTGCCCGCCGGCACCTTCGCCGTGGTGTCCAACGTCAACGGTGCGGACAACCCCACCGAGCTGCCGGTGTACGCGCCATCCGCGCCGGTGTGGATCACGACATCGCCACCACGCACCCGCAGACCCCGGTACGTACGCGTGTACCGCACATGCGCGGCCCCGTCAGCGTCGACCCGCGAGCTGTAGACAGCGAACCTGTCGGCGCTCGCCGCCCGCACCACACCCATGTTCGACTGCAACGCCCGCTCGGCCCGGCTGAGGGCGTTGGCAGGGCCTGGCTCGGCCGGCGGCGCTGCTGATGCTGACGTAGCGATGCTGGTCAGCAGCGCGCCCGCGAGGAACGCGACGCTCACCGCCGCGATCGGTCTCTTCACAACTTCCTCCAACGGGGACGACATGTGGCGATAACCACGCTTGTCTATATAGCCATCCGTGGATGAGAAAAGGAAGGTGTCCGGGGCAAGAAATTGAACCATCGTTAAGGTCGCTGCAGCGCCTCTTGCACGTAGCGGCAAAACGGACGCAAAATATTGTTTGCAAAGAATGTTTTGCAGCGGTACGGTCGAGACCATGACCGATCCGGACGACGTCCCGGTTGCCGCGCCGGGTTACGTGCCCGACCCTGCGGCGCTCAAGGCACTGGCTCACCCGCTGCGGCTGCAACTGCTCGACGCGCTGGCCGTTCGCGGTCGCGCGACCGCCAGTCAGCTCGCCGAGGATCTCGGGGAGACCAGCGGCGCGACGAGCTACCACCTGCGGCAACTGGCGCGACACGGGTTCATCGAGGAGCTCGCCGGGGTGGGCACCACCCGTGAGCGCTGGTGGCGGCCGGTCACGGGCGGGTGGACGATGCCCGCGAGCCTCTACCGCGATCCGGGCTCGGCCGGCGTCACCGCCGCGACCGTCGCCGGCACGCTGCTCGAGACCTCGCACCGGCGGGCGATGCAGTTCCTCCGCGGCCTGACCCGGTGGCCACTGGCCTGGCAGCGGGTGGTCACCCGGCAGCAGGCCCACCTGCACCTCGACCCCGAGCAGCTGCGGGCACTCGGGCTGGAGATGGAGACCCTGGTCGACCGGTACCGCGACCTGCCGGCGGGACCGGACAGCCGCCGGGTCCGGGTCGAGCTGCTGGCGTACCCGCTCGGCGACCCGTCCGGATCCGGCGATGACTAGCGCCGGCCTGGGCGGCCGCTTCTGGCGCCTGTTCGCCGCCAGCGCCACCTCGAACCTGGCCGACGGCATCGGCCGGGCAGCCCTGCCGCTGCTGGCCGCCACGCTGACCCGCGACCCGTTGCTGATCTCCGGCCTGTACTCACTGGCATTCCTGCCGTGGCTGATGTTCGCACTGCCCGCCGGATCGCTGGTCGACCGCAGTGACCGGCGCCGAGCAATGCTGCTGGCCAATTCCCTGCGAGCGGCCGCGGTCGCAGGACTCGCCGTCGCCACGCTCACCGGCCACGCATCGATCGCACTGCTCTACCTGACGGCGTTCATCATCGGTACCGCCGAGACGGTGTACGACAGCGCCGCCAACGCGCTGCTGCCACAGGTGGTGCGGCCCGGCCAACTCGACCGCGGCAACAGCCTGCTGGTCACCGGCGAGGCAGTGGGCCAGGTCTTCCTCGGCGGACCGGTCGGCGCGCTGCTGTTCACGCTGGCCGCCGCGGCGCCGCTGTTCACGAACGCCGCCGGCTTCGCCGTCTCCGCCCTCATCATGGTGACCCTGGCCGGCACGTACCGGCCGGCGCGCGCATCGACGAAGTCCCTGCGAGCCGACATCGGGGAGGGCGTGCGCTGGATGCTGCGGCACCCGCTGCTGCGCGGTCTGGCCCTCACCTACGGGCTGACCTCGGCACTGCAGTCGATGGTCAACGCGGTGCTCGTGCTGTACGCCCTTGAGGTCCTGCGCATCGGCGAGACCGGGTTCGGGCTGCTCCTGCTGGCCGGCGGCGTCGGCGGCCTGCTCGGTGGCCTGGTCGCGCCGGCGGTCGGCGCGTGGCTCGGCCGCACCGGCACCCTGGTCCTGGTGTCGGTCTGCGCCCCGCTCGGCGTCATCGGCATGGGCTTCGTGCACCACGCAGCCGTCGCAGGCCCGCTGTTCGGCGTGACGGCGCTGCTCGTCATGGCCGGCAACGTGCTCACCATGTCACTGCGGCAGGCCGTGATCCCGGAAGAGCTGTTCGGCCGGGTCCAGGGCGCCTGGCGGACGCTTGTCTGGGGCGGCATCCCGATCGGCGGCGTGGCCGGCGGCGCACTCGCCGCAGCCACCGACGTCTCGACGGTGTTCGTCGTGGCGGGCACCACCAACCTGCTGGTCGGCCTCACCGTCGCGGCGCTGCTGCACCGGCACCGAAGTACGATCCGCGACGCCTTCCGCACCCCGGCCGACCAGCCCGGACAGCTCATACCATCGTGATTCGTCCGCGACGACTATCAATGGGCGACCTCAAGGCCGATCCACGCGAGTGGATGGAGCGGTATTTCGACGCTCACCCCTACCTGGCGAACTGGGGTACCCGCCGGATCGCCCTCCGGCTGCCGGTGCAACTGCTGGAGCCGGCCCTGGCGGCCACCTTCTGCGTGGGAGATTCGGCGAGTTCGTGGGCCACGGACGAGCATGTGATCCTCGATCTGGTCAGCGAGGACGAGGACGGCGACGACGAGTGGTGGGAGGACGAGGGCACGCTCGCGTCGATCGTTCCCATCCGGGCCGAACTGGCCGCCGGAGATCAGCGGCTGCTCTATCTGGCGTGGTTCACGCGCGTAAACCGAGCCTGCTGGACCGGCTGGCGCGCGCAGGTCTCAGCTGAGGGCCGAGCAGCGGTCGTAGGCCATCTGGTACACCGTCGCGCGGGGCGCGCGCCGCGTCAGGCTCGGGGTGGGCTGCATTGGTCTGGTCCTCCTTGGTGCGCTCGGGCGACGGTCAGGCCGGGGTGTCGCTGGGCAGCATGTGGCCCAGCGCCCGTAGCGCCTTGCGGAACTCCGGCTCCCGGTTCACGGCCACGGCGAGGTGCCGGTCACCGACCGGCTGGCACAGGCCACGCAGCCGCCGGTCACCGGCGATCAGGGTGGCGAGCGCCGGGTCGGCGCACTCCACCAGGCGGACCACACCAAGGTTGCGGAGCCGCCCGGCGCGGGCCGCGACGTCGGCCAGCAGGGTGGTCACCGGATTGGGTAGCGCATGGGTGGCACGGGCGGTCAGGAACTCGCGCAGCTGATCCAGGCCGCGGCCGGCGTCCAGCGCGGCCAGCAGGGTCGCCTCGCGCAGTGCCCAGACCCGGTCCGCGGTGCGTTGCGCGTACGCGTCGAGCATCAGCCGGTCGGCCGGCGGCAGCTCGCCGGTGACCACGATGTCCAGGTTGGGCAGCACCTTCAACGCCCCGGCCACCGCCGCATCCGCCGCAGGCGCCTGGTAGCGGTCCGTCAGGCCCAAGGCGTAGGCGCCCAGGGCATTGAGCCGCACCGCCCGCAGCCCGTCGTAGCGGCTGAGATACTCCAGCTCGTCGGTGCCCCAGTTACTGCGGAAGTCGTCCCGGGCGCCGGCCGGGTCGGTGTAGTCCAGGTCGAACAGGCCCAGCGTGCCGGCGTACTCGAACAGCACCGCGAGGGTGTAGCGGCCCTCCAGGATCGGCCAGTCCGCGAACCCGGCGTAGCCGAGGCTGCCGTACTGCGGATCGGTGAGGTACAACCGCCACAACGCCCGGTCGCTGCGCGCCACCGTCGGCGACAGCCCGCCGCTGCGCATGGTGTCGAACAGGTCGTCGATCGCTACCCACTCGCCGACCGGGCAGCGGGACAGCGCCGCCGCAACCGTCTGCCGCCGGGTCTTCGCCGAGGTCAGCGTGTTCGCGGTGCGCTGGCCCTTGATGTGCTCGACCCGGCTCAGTTCGTCGATGACCGCCTTGCCGACCCAGGAGCGCCACACCGCACGGATCGTCTCGGCCGGCGGCCGGCCCAACGCGGCGCGACCCTTCGCGGTCAACTGCAACCGGCCGCCGGCCAGTTCGGCGAGCCCGCCGGCCTGGATCAGCAGCGGCCAGGCGAACGCCGCGATCGGCTCCGTGGGGTAGAAGTCCCCGCCGGCCAGTACCTCGGCCACCCCCGCAACGGTGGCGGCGGACGGCCGCTGGGTCTTCTCGCTGCAGCGCAGCTTGCCCGCGCCGCACAGCTGCAGCACGGCCAGCACGTTGGCCAGCGCCTCAGCCCCTGTCAAGCGGACCGTTCCGTCGTCGGCAGCTTCATCGACATCGGGCAGCTCGTTCGCGCCATGCATAGCCGACCACGTTAGGCGGATACCTACGCCCCGCGGCACCCGCCCCCCCATGCGTTGCTGATCAAGTCCGGTAGTTGCTATGCCTTGGCGAAGCCGAGTGCACGGTAGCCGGGCATGCGGCGTTGGAGCGACGCGGCGAGGATCGGGGTGTCGCGGTCGTGGTAGTCGTGGACCTCAGCGACGGCCTTCCCGGGCGCGGCGCGGATCACCCGGCCGGCGCATTGGATGAGCAGCCCGTCGTAGGAGACCGGCGCGGCCAGGAACAGCGTGTCGAGGGCAGGCGCGTCGAACCCCTCGCCGATGAACGGCGTTGTACCGACGACGAGGACGCCGTCGCCGGCCTTGGCGTCGGCGAGCAGGCCCACGGCGGCACGCCGGTCGGTGGTGGACATCCCGCCCTGCAGCACAAGAGCCCGGTGGCCGCGCGAAGCGAGCGCGGAGGTGAGCGACTCGACGTGCGCGACACGCCGGGTGAGCACCAGGCAGTTGCGACCGCGTTGCAGGGCGGCGCTCACGTCAGCGACAAGCTGCGTGTTGCGTGCCTCGTCCACGGCGAGGGCGCGGTGCGCTTCGGCGATGGCGGTGGGAGCGGACGGCTCGGCATCGTCGGAGCGGAACGCGAAGGCAGTCTCGTGCAGGTACAGCAGGCGCCGTGGTCCGGCTCCGGTCTCCAAGGCCTCCAGGAGCGTGCCCTGATCGTCGTTGCCGGGTACCTCATGGGTGATCGTGTGCCGGACGGGTCCGAGTTGCCAGAGGACGAGTTCACCGAGTCCGTCACGCCGCGCCGGGGTGGCGGTGAGGCCGAGCCAGAACTGCGCGGCGATGCGTTTGACCGAGTGGTCGTACGCGGCGGCCGCGAGATGGTGGCATTCGTCGACGATGACGTGCCCGTACCCGTTGGTGAGTTCGGCGACGTCGTCACGCCTGGCCACGGAGGGCAGCATGGCGATGTCCACCACCCCGCTGAGCTTGCGCCTGCCGCCACCGACCTGCCCTGGCTTGATGCCCAGGAACTGCTCGATCCGGGTGCGCCACTGCCCGGCCAGTGCCTTCCGGTCGACGAGCACGAGGGTCGCGCGAGCACGCCATCGTCATGCGCGAGCAACGCGCCGACCGCCGCGCTCTGTCCGGTGTCGAGCTGTGCCGTACAGGCGACGTCGATCTCGCGGCCAGGATTTCGCACGTCCGTGATGGCGAGGCGCGATCCGGCGCGCTCGACAATCGCTTCGACGGTGTGGCGCAGTCCGCGTGGCAGGAGCAGGCGGTCGTCGAGGGTGAGGTCGTACCCGCGGATGAACCGCGGCGTGTCCCAGGTGGATTTGCGCAGGCGCTGGAGTTCGTAGAACTTCGGGTTGGCCATGGATGCCGCGTGCTTGAACGTCGACAGCGCCGCAGGCGTCAGCTGGGCCGCGTCGACGCTCAGCCCGGCGCCGAGCTCCGCGTGCAGGACTGCGGGCAGCGGCGGATGAACCTTCGTGGCGTCGGATCTGCTCAGCGTGGCGACGTCGGCGCCGACGACCGCCTGTTTCGCGCGCCGGGCGACCCTGGTCGCGTCGCCCGGGCTGAGCCGGTCGAGGGTCGACAGGTACGCCCACTGATCCTCGTGCGGCTCCAGCGTCGCCAGGTCCAGGAACGCCGTCAACCCGTCCCTGCGGCGCCGGCCCTGCAGCGGCGCGGCGATCAGATTCCCGAAGCCGCCCTCTGGCAGCACGTCCTGGTTCGGGAACAGCCGGTCGTAGGAGCGCAGGTCCATCGTGCCGCGCAGCACCATGGCCTCGTGGACCAGCGCGGTGCCGACGAGGCGGGCGACGGCGGCGGAGATCGCCTCGGTGAAGAACACCCACACGTGCGCGCCGCGCCCGGACTGGGAGATCTCGAGCGCTGCCGGTACCCCGCTGGCGCGGGCCGCCTTGGTGTACGCGAGTGCGTCGAGCATCGCGGCCGGACCGTCGAAGTCCGCCACCAGGAAGTGGCATGAGTTGTCGCTGAGCAGCGGGTACAGCCCGACGAAGACGTCACCCAGCAGATGCGCCGAGACGGCCGCGGCCGTCAACGGAAGGTACGTGGCCGACCTCCTATCGGCTCCCTTCCGCCATCCGCCGGCAACCGCAGGCATCCATCCACTCGCCCCGGTTCGGGTGTTCTCCCAGCGCACCGCGTACACGTCGGTCCTGGCCCGGAACCGGTCTGCATACAGGGCCAGTTTGTCCGCCACTGGCGACGCCATATGGACCAGGCCCGGCGGCACGACGGCCGCGGACAGCTGCTCCGGCGGTGGAGCCGTGTCCTGGCCCCGGAGGTCCAACAGCCGCAACAGGCGAAGGTTCTCCGCCCGCAATCGCTCCAGTTCGCGACGCAGCCGGGCAAGCTCGCTCTCCACGGCCGCGTCAGCACCCATGACAGGATCGTCGCACGCGACTACGGAACGCCATGTCTTGGACTCGTTCCGCCAGGTCCTTCGAAGCGCGGCGCGCGGCGGGTCGAGCCCTGAATCAGTCGATTGAGCCGGGAGCTGCCAGCCAGGTGGTCAGTTGCTGGTCGTCCGTGCGATCGTCTCGAAGTCGTGGTCGTAGTCCGGACCACACTGGTCACAAACGCCGATCGGGTGACTGGTGGCCGGTCTCACCAGCCCGAACACGCCGAGGTGACGCCAGGGTGGGATATGCCGCCGCAGGCCAACGTGGGCGTCGGTGCGCTGTGCTCTGCGCCCTTGTAGCTCAGGGGATAGAGCAACGGTTTCCTAATTCCGCCGGGCCGTTGACGAACAACGGCGCGACCAGTGCATTCATGAACGTCAATTAATGTTCAGGTGTCGCGAACTACGACCGCGTGATCGGCGGTTGCACACGCTTTCCCGCCACAGCTGTCGCCCAGCGGGCTTGCGTACCGATTGCTGTCCTGACGCCGGTCCGCCGAAAGAGTGGAGGCATGATGTCAAGTCTGTAATTGACCAACTCCGTTCAGTAGTATCGCGGCAGACTGCTCTGCGACAAGTGGGGGTTGATCTTGCCGGACTGGCGCGACGAAGTCTGCGGCGCACTGGACTTCTGGATCAACTCCATGGGTGGAAGCGCACGTGACCCGAACAAGCCCATCCGCGTTGGTCGTGCACGCCAGCAGGGAGAGCCGGGTTGGTATGCGGTCGACCTGAGGGACAGTCGTGCAGATGCTGACCACGTCGAGTCATTCCGGTTGGCCGGACCCGAAAAGCCCAGCACCGGCGGGTCTTACCAGGTCATGGAGGCCATACGGGACGGGCCAGTACTCCGAGTACGAGTAGCGGAGTTCGTCGACCTCGCGAACGCATTCCTATGGCAGCAGAGGCAGCCCGCCACGCACCTTCTGGTCAAGCTCCGCGAAGGCATCGCTGGGCTGGGTGATGCGGGGCTTGCGAACGATCTCGCGCTGGGCAGGCTCGCACCCCCGCCGGATACGACGCTCGAAATCGCCGGCTTTACGACTCGGCAAAAGGAGGCCGTAGCGTCGTGCTTGGCGCCAGGCGTTCGGTTGGTATGGGGACCTCCGGGCACCGGCAAGACGCGGGTCCTTTCCGAGGCGATCAGCATCCTGCTGGCATCCGGCGCACGCGTGCTGCTGGTGTCATCGACGAACATCGCCGTAGACAACGCCCTCCTCGGTGTGGCCGGGCAACGCCGTCATCAGCAGGGCGATCTTTTGCGCGTCGGGCCTCCCCACCACCCTGGCGTACTCGATCATCCAGACATCTGCTTGCCACAGTTGGTGCGGGAGCGGCTCGCCCAGGTTGAGGACGAGCGTCGCCAGGTGGAGCGAAAAATTCTTCAGATCCAGGACCGCGAAGCTGAGCTTGCGCGGCTGGAGCAGGCAACGGCGGGATTCAGCGAGTCCGATTACCGGCGTGTGAAGGCACTCATCGCCGCTGAAACCGACATTCGCGGTCTGGCTCAAGCCGTCACGGCCGCCCAGGACTTGGTCCGTACCAGGGCTCGAGACGTAGAGGGGCGTCTCCAAAAGTTGCATGAGGTCAGCCGAAGACTCGCGGACATGCAGCCTGCCCGATCTGCGTACCTCGAAATCGATACCATGCAGCATGAGATCAGTGCGTTGGTTCGAGCTGCTGACGCGCTGAGCGGACAGGCTCTGACCGCTCGACACGAGGCCGAGATGGCCGAGAGTGACCTGCGCAGGCTCATGGAGCGTGGCCTCTTCGCGCGAATGCGCGCCGGCTCGTCAATTCAGACTCAGCAGGCGAAGGCGACCGTAGCCCGACTCAAGGCTGACCGACTCACCGTCGAATCCGAACAGGCAAACGCGCTTGTCGAGCGACGGCGTGCGGCGATGCGCCGCGAAACCAGCCGATGGACCAGTTCAGCCACATGCAGCCGAGCGAACATCGCAGAAGCCGAGCACGCAGCAACCGAGGCCGAACGCGCCCATGTCGCCGCGCAGGTGAGTCTCTGCCAAGCCGAAAACGAGCTGGACAGCGCTCAACAAATTCTCCTCGCTGCTGAGGCCCGGCCTCGAGCAACCGATATAGAGCGCGCCATGGTCATCGACGCAGACGAAGGCAACCTACCTACGCTGGCGCAAAGGGCCGAAGTTTTGCGGAAGGCTTCAGACCGAGCGAGGCCGGTGCGTACGAGCCTGGAACAGCAGCATGCCAAGGTGCAGGATCAGTTCGAACGGCTCCGGCGGGACGCAGAAGGCGAACTGATCCGGCGGGCGAAGGTCGTCGCCACGACGCTCGCACGGCTCCGCACGAACAAGGTCTTGATGGACGGACCCTACGACGTCGTCCTTGTCGACGAGGTGGGTGCTGCAAACATCCCAGAGGTGCTGCTGGCGGTCTCGCGTGCCACTAGGTCCGCGGTCCTGCTCGGCGACTTCATGCAACTCGGAGCTATCACCAACACAGTGGTCGACCAGGCCAGCCGGCCGGATATCGAACGCTGGCTTCAACGCGACATCTTCGAACACTGCGGGATTACAACGCCGACCGACGCGCAGGCGCGCCGAGGCTGCACTGCGCTCGATGTCCAGCACCGCTTTGGACCGGACATCATGGGATTGGCAAACGCAGTCGCATACGGAGGTATGTTGCGGCCAGGACCCAACGTGCAGCCGCATGCGGCAGATGACCCGGAGGTCGTGTTCATCGACGTTGACGGGCTGGGCGATCTTGCGCAAGTCCGCGCGACCGGCGGTAGAAAAGGGTGGTGGCCAGCCGGCGCATTGATCAGCCGGGTTCTCGCCGACTACCACCGCATCCGAGGCGAGCGAGTGGGGATCGTCACTCCATACACGGATCAGGTCGAGGCATCGCTTGAAGCCCTCCGCGACCAGGAGGGACCCGAGAGTCCTCCCACTGAAGTTGGCACCGCGCACCGATTCCAAGGTCGCGAGTTCCCGATAGTAATATTCGATCTAGTCGAGGACGAGTTCGACCGGCGCTGGATGGCCTCCGCGACTACATCGTCCAACAAATGGGCTCGGGATGGTGTCCGTTTGTTCAACGTGGGTGTCACACGGACACAGACTCGTCTCTACTTCATCGGTAGCCGCAAACAGGTCAACGCTGCTCCAGCAGACACACCGCTCGCGCACGTGTCGGACCTTATGCGAACTCGCCGGGCCCGCACAGTGAGCGCCACCCGTCTCATCACGCCTACCGGCACGCCGCTGCCGGTAGAACTGGGACCGTTCACCAGGGAGTTCGCGGAGATCCTGGCGACCCATGTACGGGTGGACGACATACATGATGAACACAACTTTTACGAGGTCTTCGCCAGCTACCTGAGGACCGCCCGCAGGTCTCTCTGGATCTGGGCACCGTGGACCGCCAACCGCGTCAGATCACTGCTTCCCTTGCTCGCTGACGCCAAGGTGCGCGGTGTATCCACAGTCATCTTTGTCCGCGATCCTCGTGACGACCTGCAACGCAAGGTGGAGAGCCAAAAGCACTTGGCCGATCTGCGGCGTGCCGTGGACGTCGTCGTCGAGATGAACGTCATGCATCAGAAGATTGTCGTCATCGACGAGGAAGTAGTACTGCTCGGCAGTCTCAATGTGCTTTCGCAGAGCTGGACCCGCGAGGTCATGCTCGCGATGCGGGGCAGCCACTTCGCACGGAAGCTCCTCGAATATGAGCACGCGGCAGAATTCTCGTCCCCACCGCGCTGCGGCGAATGCCACGGCAATAGCGTGGACCTCCGCCGACGCAGTGCTGGCGACTGGTACTGGCGGTGCTATTCGGAGAAGTGTCCAAAATGGACACCGGGCGGACGACGAAACTGGACCACTCCGGCACTCGACAACAAACGCAAGATTCCGCGCCAGCACAAGGTCGTGCCTTCGCCGACCGCCGCCGACGACGCGCGCCGTGTGCAGCCAGAAGCGCTGCCCGGCATGCGACCGGAGCTCGTTGACGGTCCGAGTCAGCCATCGACCGAACCGCAGCGTGCTGCGGTTCGGTCGATGGGCGGCGTTGCGGACGCGGCATGGACGACGTCGTTGTCGCAGCTCGCCCGGCCGAACGGAACACCAAGTGCCGGCCACCCGATGCTTGTCTATTGAAGAGCGATGTCAGTGGATGCTGACCCGGTATGGTGCGCCGGTGACCTCACTGGCGGCGATTCGCGGCTACCTCCTCGAGGAGGCTCTCGCGTGGCTGGTCCGGACAAGCGGGTACCGGCTGCTGGTCAACGTGCACGACGATCCTGATGGTGCGCTGACCTCAGCCGGTAACGGACTGCTGGTCAAGGGGCGCGGCGCGAACCACCAGGCAGACACGCTCGGCGAGTTCGCGTTCGTGCCGCCGTTCTCGCTGCCGATCCGGTTGTTCGTCGAGGCCAAGTTCCGCAACGAGACCACCGGCATCTACGACGTGCGGAACGCCTTCGGTGTGATCAGCGACGTGAACGAGAACTACGTCCAACTTGACCCGGGTCGGCGACCCAGGCGAAGGTACCGATACGTCTACACCTTGTTCTCGACTTCGGGGTTTTCAACACCGGCCCAGGAGTACGCGATCGCTCACCAGATCTCCCTGGTGGACCTGTCCGGCGACAGTTTCGCCTGGCTGCGGCGTACCGTCGCTATCGCTGCAGATCGGGTGTACAGCCTGGAGCAGTCACTGAAGACCCGGTCAGCCAAGGCGTCGATTCCACGGGCCAAACTCAGGGAGATAGTACGGCACCAATTGGAGACCACGAGCTCTACGCAAGTGGGCATCAACACTCCAGCGTGGTGGTCCGAGGACATCGATGATGCCTTGTCCCAGGTTGCCTCCGATCTGGGATACGGCCTGCGAACAGCGGAGGGTCGGGAACTGCTCCTAGGATTCCCACCCGCTCCGTTCGTGCTGACGTTGACAGCCCAGTCTCCGTACACCATGGAGCACTTCTTGACATTCACACAGCGTCACCCGCGCCATGCGATCGGTCTACGACGCCGGCGCGCCGACTCCCACGTCACGCAGTGGGAGTTGTTCCCACGGGAGAGCCCGGATGCGTATCGGCTGTCGTTTACGTTGCCAGACCGAGTTGAGGAGTGGATTGACGACAGCGAGCGGTACCGCATGCGGGCGCGGATGGTCGAGGAAAGTTTGCTCTCAACCATCGTCTTGTACCGTCTGGATCAGGGTGCGGTGACGGTGTACCAGCTGGACTATGAGCCCGCAGAGCTGCGACCTATGGACTGACTCGGCGCGGCGTGCCAGTCAGACCCGGATCCGTGGGTAGCGGAGAAATGATCGATATAGATTACTGACGGTCGATGGGTGGTGTGGTGGTTCTGCTGGTGGGTATGGCTGGGGCCCGGTAGCGCCGGGTTCGCTGGTCTCCGGGGAGTGCTCGGGCCTGTGGGGCCGGGTGGTCAGGTCCAGATCGGCAGGCGGCGCAGCCGGGACAGGACCTGGGCCAGGAGTTGGTGACCTGGGGGCAGCCGTAGGATGGCCTGCCCGGCGTGGCGGACCAGTCGGGCCGGCACGTTGAGCAGCCGGTGGCGCAGGGTGCCCAGATGGGCCCGGCCGCGGCCGTCGCCGGTGTCCAGGCCGGCCAGTTCCTGCAGCCAGGCGGACAGGTTGACGGCCAGCAGCGCCCCCCACATCCAGATGGTGTTCGCCGCCCTGGTGGCCGAGGGCAGGTGCCGCAGCGCGGCACCGTGCTTGGCGTCTCGGATCCGATCTTCGATGTCGGTGCGCATCCGGTGCCACGCTTCGGCCGTGACCGCCTTGGCCGGGGTGGACACGTCCAGGTTGGTGGCGATGAACGAGTACGCGTACACGTGTGGGGTCAGGCCGTCCAACGCCAGGGCGAGTTGCTCCTTGGGGATGGTGCGCCGGCGGCGGGCCCGCGGATCGGCCGAGATGTCGCTTGCGCGGACCTTGACCCGCCGCACCACGCACGCGGTGCCCGGTGGCCACCCGGCCGGGGCGGAGTCGCAGACGGCGACCTGGGCACCGCGCATCCGTTTCGCCGTGCGCCACGCACGGTCAGGGATGCTCGCCGCGGCCCGCCAGACCGCCGGGTTACGGGGCACGCCGAGGGAGAAGTCGCAGCCGGCGTGCACGGCGGCGCGGGCGATGTCCTTGGCGAAGTAGCCGACATCGCCGCGGACCTTCGGCCGGGCGGTGACCCCGGCCACGCGCAGGGTGGCCACCGAGCGGGTGATCAACGCACCAGCGCCCGGGCGCGGGTCCTCATCACCGGCGAGGAGGTCCGCCGCGGTGACCAGACCGGCCTCGGCCCAGGTGGCCACGTGCGGCCGCCCGGAACGCTGACCCTTGTAGTTGTAACGGATGCCGTCCTTGCCGGCCCCGTAGCACTCCACGTCGGTACCGTCCAGATCGATGGTCGCGCCACCGGCGCGCAGCCCGGTCTGCCGGGCGGCGGGCAGCAGCCCGACCACCCGGCAGATGAGTTCCCCGACGCCTTCCTCGATCCCGGCAACCTGCACCGGGCCGAACCGCCCGGCAAGCTGCACCGCGGTCGTCGACGCCGGCGTGGCCACCGCCGAGAGCGCCTCCCCGGCCGCATCAGCACGGCGGCGGTCCAGCCCGGTCCAGAACTGCGCCCCGAACATCTGCGCCTGCGCCACCGCGACCAGGAACTGACCGGCGGACAACCCCCGATCCCGCTGCTTGATCACACCGACCGCGTCGTCCAACGCCGCGGTCACACCCAGCCGACCGACCAACTCAGCCACCGCAACCACCCCCGAGACCGGGGTCAACGACGCATCCGGCGTGCCAACACACACCCGACCAGCCAAACCAGGTACCCTCTGCACCGAACGGGTGCCCTTCTCGCAGCAACGATTGAAGCCCTAGACAAGCCCAATCATCCCTGCCAGCAAGGCATCCGTTCATCCATGCCACGCCGTGACACACCCCTACCCACGGATCCGGGTCAGAGCTACCGCTGTCGACGACGGGCGAAAACTGGATCTGGATCTGGCCCACTTTGGTTGATCGAAGTTGGTCCCTCCGTGACCGAGTAATCGTCCACTGTGTACTGTGCTGCCGGTGCGATGATCGATGCCTTGAGGTGTTGTTGCCGCAGTTGGCCGGCGTGGCGGTCGAGCGGGTCGAGCGCAGTGCGGTTGAGCTGCGGATTTGGGCAAGTCCGAAGGCGGATCAGGCGTCCTGTCCGGGGTGCGGCGGGCGCAGCACACGGGTCCACCGCCGCTACCAGCGCCGCTTGGCCGACCTGGCGGTGGGCGAACGGCAGGTGCTGATCGTGCTGCGGGTCCGGGTGTTCGTCTGCCAAGACGACGCCTGCCCGGTGCGGCGGTTCGCCGAGCAGGTCAGCGGTCTGACCGAGCCGCACGCCCGGCGCAGCGGCGGCCTCCGCGGTGCGCTGGAAGGCATCGGGTTGGCCCTCGCCGGCCGGGCTGGGGTGCGGTTGGCGGCCCGGTTCGGTGTGCCGGTCAGCCGTAACACGATCCTGCGGCTGGTCCGCCGGCTGCCGGACCCGCCACCCACGGCGGTGCGGGTCCTTGGCGTGGACGATTTCGCGACCCGGCGCGGGCACGTCTACGGCACGGTGCTCATCGACCTGGACACCCACCAGCCGATAGACGTGCTGCCCGACCGAGAAGCCGACACCTTCGCCGCCTGGCTGCGCGCCCATCCCGGGGTGGCCGTGATCTGTCGTGACCGCGCCGGCGCGTACGCGGAGGGCGCCCGCACCGGGGCACCGCAGGCGATCCAGGTCGCGGACCGTTTCCACCTGTGGCAGAACCTGGCCGAACACGTCGAACAGGCCGTGCGCCGCCATTACGACTGTCTGACCGAGCCCGCCGAGCCCGCCGAGCCCGCCGAGCCCGCCGAGCCCGCCGAGCCCGCCGAGCCCGCCGAGCCCGCCGAGCCCGCCGCCGCTGGGGTAGCGCCGCTGCCGGACCTGGGCCGGGTCGCTGCCGACGCCGCCGGACAGCGGGCCGAGTCCGGCCGGTTGGCCGAACGCACCCGGCAACGCTTCGAGCAGGTCCACGCCCTGCTCGGCCGCGGTATGGGGATCAAGGCGATCATGCGTGAGGCCGGCCTGGCCCGCGAGACGGTCCGCCGGTTCGCCCGCGCACGCAGCGTCGAGGAACTGCTGGTCACGGCCCGGGTCGGGAGCCGCCCGAGCATCCTGGACCCGTTCGCTGACCACCTGCACCGCCGGTGGAACGAGGGCTGCACCTCCGCGACACAGCTGTTCGCCGAGGTCAAAGCCCTCGGCTACCGTGGCAGCTACGCCACACTGCGCGGCTACCTGCGGCCGTTCCGCGCCACCGCCAGCAGCCCGCCGCCCGTGGCCCGGCCACCGAAGGTCCGGCACATCACCAACTGGCTGCTGCGACGCTTCACCGACCTCAACACCGACGAGCAGGCCAAACTGCGTCAACTCCGCGGCCGCTGCCCCCACCTCGACGCGCTCGCCGCGCATGTCGCCGCGTTCGGGGACATGCTCACCGGCCGGCACGGCGATCGCCTCGACGCGTGGATCGCCGCGGTCGAGGCCGACGACCTGCCCGACCTGCACTCCTACACCAACGGCCTCAAACGCGACTACGACGCCGTCCGCAACGGACTCACCCTGACCCACAGCTCCGGAGCTGTCGAAGGCCAGGTCAACCGCATCAAGATGATCAAGAGAAAGATGTTCGGCCGCGCCAAGCTCGACCTCCTCCGCAAGCTCGTCCTTCTTTCATGACCCAAGCAAGGGACCAACTTCAATCAACCAAAGTGGGCCAGATCCAAATTTCGAGCGTCCTTGACAACCACGCCGTGGGATCAAGCGTGATCCAGCAGCGAGCTGGGAGAGGAATGGTGGCGATGAACAACTACACCGCGGTCTGCCGGCGTTCTGGCGACTGGTGGGCAGTCACCGTGCCAGAGGTCAAGGGCATTCACAGTCAAGTCCGGCGGCTCGTCGAGGCCGAGGCGATGGCTCGAGAGGCGATCGCGCTGTTTTTGGACGTCGCGCCGGACTCGTTCACGGTGACCGTTCGACCCGAAGTCCCTGACGTCGAGGAGGTCCTTGGCGCGCTCCGCGCGCGGTAAGAAGCGCAGCAGGCTGACCGGCGAGGCTGAGGCAACGAAGCGGGGCGTTGGATCGCCTGATCGCCGACGGTATAACCGTCCGCGATGCCGGTCGCGTGTTCGACCTGTCGCCGCAGCGGGTGGCGCAGATTACCGGCAAGGGCAGAAAGGCACTTGTCCGCCGCAGGCGAGCCATGTTGCACAGCAATGATCGGCTTGAAGATCCGGCCGTTACATCCCCGGATCAGCCGCGAATGTGAGCCCTGCTTGCGATTACGGCGGCAACGGCGTCGGCGGCGTCCTGGTGCATCTGCTTGGTGACGCTCTGGTAGGTGTCCCGTGTCAGTGTGGTGGTCGAGTGGCCGAGCTGCTCGGACACAACCTTGATGTCGATCCCGGCGTCCAGGGCGATGGTTGCCGCCGAGTGCCGCAGGTCGTGCAGCCGTACTGGCGGCATCCCTGCCTTCCGGGCCAGCAGCCGGAATCGCGCGCTGAACGCGTTCGGGTGCCACGGCTGTCCGTCGGGGCGGACGAAGAACAGTCCGGTGTCCGGCCACGCCTCCCCGGCCGCGAGCCGCCACGTCGCGCGAAGCACCCTGTACGCCGTGAGCGCCCGGACGGTGTCGGCGTCGAGGGCGATGTCCCGGTTCCCGGCGCGGCTCTTCGGCGGTTTCTGGATGGTCCGGTGACCCATGATGGCGATCTGGTTGTTGACGGTCAGTTCGCGCTTGGCGAGCCGCACTTCGGTGTCACGCAACCCGACGGTTTCGCCTCGCCGCAGCCCGCGGTACGCCATCAGGTGCAGCATCGGGTGGATCACCTGGTCGTGGTCGGCGACGTAGTCGAGGAATGTGGCGACCTGTTCGGCGGTCCAGACCATGACCGGTCCGGGGACCTCGCCCGTGGCCCGCCACCGTTCGACGCGTTCGTCCTCCCACACGATCGGCAGGGCCCGGTCGGCGGGTGTCTTGACGAGCGTGGCGGGGTTGGAGCCGACGATGAGTTCGTCGGCGAGGGCGTCGTTGATCGCCTTCCGTAGTACGGCTCGGATGTGGTGCCGGGTGACCGGTCCGGTGGGGCGGACTCGTGCGACGGTCCTGCGCACGGCCGGGTCCGGGCTCGCTTTGAGCGAGCGGATCTCGGCGTTGCGATGTTCCATGGCCACGAACATCGCCCGCAGGTGGCTGGTGCGCAGTTTGTCGAGGGGTACGTCGCCAAGGTGTGGGACGAGATGGTTCCGCACGATCGACTCGTACCCGTGGATGGTGTTGATGTCGGCGGTGAGGTGTTCGAGCCAGGTGGTGAGGTACTCGCCGACGGTGGGCATGTCGCCGAGCGGTCCGTCGCCGCGCAGGCGTTGCCGGACGCGGTCGACGTCGGGGAACGGGAGGCGGTGGCGTACCGCGTTCTGGATGACGTCGCCGATCTCGATCTGGCGGCGGCGGTCGCGGCCGGCGAGCGCGAGCAGGGCGCGGGCGTGGTCGCGTTCGGCGACGGCCTGCTAGCGGGTGTCGATGCCGGAGCGGCGCAGCAGCCGCCGTTGCCCGTCGAGCGTGGGTGGGAGTTCGAGTTGGTACGCCCAGTGGCCGTGCTGCGGGTTCCAGGAGCGGTTCGGGCGGCGGAGTTGGGGGCAGTGGGTGCCGTACGGCTTGTCGGTGTGCGGGTCGCGGCAGCCGCAGCGTTTGAAGATGCTTCCTTCTGCCATGGTCGGTGGTGTGCTCCGATCAGGGTGGGCAACGGTTTGTCGTGGTCCATCGACGCTCGCCTCGCCAGCGCGTTCAAGTCGTGGCGGGCGAGCGCCGGCGGTTCCTTACGCGTCGAGGTGGATGACGGCGAGCAGCGGCGCGGTCGGTACGCGATAGACGGCGCCGACCTTGAGCAGCGGCACCGGGAACGCGCCACGGCGGGCGAGCTTGTAGGCGGCGGACCGCGAGATGCCGAGGATCTCCGCTGCGGTGGCGAGGTCAGTGGTCGGTCCGAGCGCTCGGAGCCGCTCGGGAGTCCAGGCGCTACGGGCGGACATAGGAGTGAGGGAGAACGTGGTCTTCACGGTCGTGTGCCTCCGGTAGGCAGGTCAGCGAGGGAGAGCGGCCCGGGGTGGCCGTGCACCCACCAGGGGCCGGCGGCGGGGTGGGCGCCGGGGACGCGGGCCGCCGTGGCGACCGGCGCCCCGAGCGGGCCGAGGTCGGCGAGCCGCTGGTGCAGGTGATGTTCACGATCGGGGGAGTGCAGCCACAGCAGGACTGGCCATGCCGGCCCGCCGAGCGCGACGAACCGGGCGTACCCGGCGACCTTGCGCAACAGTTCGGTGAGGGATTCGCCGCCGGTGTCGTACTCGAGGAAGAACGGCACCCCGGACCAGACACCGTGCCCGTCAGGGCGGATGAGGGTCTGCGTGATGAGCTCCACCTGGTCACCCGGTCCGGCGAACGCACCCGGTGCACTGCATCGCGATTCGGGCCACCACCGTTCCAGATCGCGCGGGGCGTGGCCGGCGAGCTGGGTGAAGAAGCCGTTGACCCCGAGGCGGTGTTGCAGGATCCGGGAGGCGGTCCAGCGGCGGCGGATCGCCTTCGCGTACCCGGGTCTGGGTATCTGCTCGTCGCGTTGCGCTGCGACGACCTCGGCGCCGAGCTGGTCGATGACGTAGTGGAACGGGTACGAGCCGCCCTCGGTGCGGAACGGCCGGAACCGGTCCACCACCTTCAGCCCGGTGAGCCGGTGCAGGCGGTGCTGCGCGAAGTCCAGCGACGGGAACAGCGCCTCAGCGATCTGCCCGGTCGTCAGGACCCCATGGTCGTAGAGCCAGTCGAGGAGTTGATGGTCGCGGGCGGTCAACACCGACTGCACCCGCAAGACCTGATCAGGCACGGTGATTCCTTTCATCTGGTACAGGGGGAGAGAGGGAACGCAACGTGTCTCTGAGCCGCCGCCCGAACGGCGGGACGGGGCACGTGCTGCAGGGACAGCGACCGGCGACGTCCGTTGCGGGGTCCGGATCAAGACGGACGCCATGACGGCGGTCAACAAGGACGCCAGCACCGACGGCAAAGCGCCTGCTGACCTCACGGGGTCCGTAGCCGACGGCGACGGCACCTGCTCGATCGGCCCGTGAGACCCGCCGCCGACCGTCGAGCCCCACATCCCCCTATCCGCCTTTGTGAGCGCTGGCGAACACCCCCTCCGCTCACAGCCGCTCACAGCTGCTCACAGGCGTTCCGGGCCGGGTTTGTGAGTGCGCCGTGAGTCGCTGTGAGCGCCGGACCGGGCTCCCTGTGAGCGTCACGTGGTACGGGCAGGATTTGCGCTGTGAGTGCGTGTGAGCTGCTGTGAGCGCCGGGCGGCGAGCCGCTCACAGCAGAACCGATCGCTGTGACCGGTTGTGAGCGCCGACGGGTCGTCAACGCGCGGTGTCGATACGTCCGCCGTGTCACGCGGACTGCTGACTGCCGGCGGCAGAGCGTGGACATGCAAATGTCAACAACGAAAATCAATGACATCGCTCGCGTGTCATCACCGTGTCAACGACGCATGTCGATGTCAGGAACCGCCCGTCACGGCGCGTCGCGGGATGTCACTCGAGTGTCGATCCAGTCGCGCGCAACGCGCGGTGGGTCAATGTGACATGTCACCCCGACGTGACGGCATGTCAAACACCAGGCGAGGAATCACTTGACCTTGATGGACGCTACGCTGCGGCGGTCATGCCAGCCGTGACACCACGAATGTCAGCGAAGATTATCGATTGACATCATCGCGAGCTCGGACGTGACACGCCCTGCTGTCACAGTCGCCGCACCCGATGTCACTCACCGATCACACGATCGTCGCCAGCGCCGCGCCGCACGTCGGCGACGATGTCACAGCGTTGTCCACGCCGCATGTCATAACCGTCGCGTGCTGCGTCGTGTGACGAATCACCGTAGTTGGCCGCTCCGAGCGCCGGGGCCCTGAGTCTTGAACGTCCGGGTCAAGCAAGTTGGCCGGATCTGGTCACGGTACTTGGCCATTCCGGCGAACTGGCCACCGCAACCGGCCAGAAGCTACGCCGTCGTCTGGGCGCGACACGGCGGATCGATCTGAACGGATGCCGAGGACAACGCGACGGGCCAGCGAAAAGTCTCGGCCCTGGCCGGCTTGGCGCTGCTCGCCCTACTCGAACGGCTGACGCCGCGCCGGGCGCTGCGCACCTGGACCGCGGTCGCCGTGCTGGTGCTGCTGCCGCTGCGCTGGCGCCGCCGTCATCCACCTCGTGGTCGGCGCCGCCATCATCGCTGCCAGCGGATCAGCACCCCTGACCAGCAGGTGTTAATGCCGGCCGGCCCGAAGTGGTCCGGGCAGGCTCCAGCTCAGGTCGGGCAACGCGTGGACATGGCCGTCATCGCGGTCGACGCGAAGGTGCCCAGGTTCCCGGTGCTGTATCCGTCGCCGGCGATGTACTGCTTGACCGAGGCGAGCAGGTCGGCCATCGGTTGCCGCAGCTCGGGCTGCTGCACCTGGCCGATCAGCGGCTCCAGTGCTGCCGCCCACTCGGTGGCCATCGCCTTCTGTGCCTTGATTCCGCTGGCGGTTGCCGCGGCGTCCTGCCGCTCGCTCACCTCGACGAGCTTCTGCCACGCCTCGTGGAAGGGGAGCCACTCCCGCAGGTGCACCGTCTTGAGCTCAACACAGACAGCCGCGTCGACGGCGGACGGCGACGCGGCGGCACTGCTCGCGGGTGCCGCCGCGGTCGTTGCCTTGCCGTCGCCGCCGCTGTCGCAGCCGGTCAGCAGCACCAGCCCTGCGATGATCACACCCACCCGACCTGAACCAGCCATGCGGAGCATCGTCCCATGGTGTTTCACAGGGTTCGACCGGGCCACGTGGAAGCCGGCGGACGTGGACCATCGGAAAAATGTCTTGCAACGTGCTACAGCCAGGCCTTCGTGGCAGCAGGTCTGCCGATCTACGGGCGGACCGCGCGCTCCGTCATCGGTCGAACGACTCGTCAGGCCGCTGCTCGGCGACTGGGAACACATCGCCGCCAGCGGCGCCGTCCTCCGCCAGCTCGCCGCGTTGTGCGGCGACGTCGCGGCCAACGTCGACGCCGCCGACCGCACCCTGATGACCAGCTGGGACAGCAACGCCGCCGCGGCCGCCGACGACTATTTCACCACCCTCGCCGCGCGCACCGACAAGCTCGCCGCGCCGATCGCCGACCTCGCCGATCTCCACGAACAGGCGGCGACGACCGCGTTCACCGCCGGAAAGGCGATCAAAGCAAAGGGGCTGATCACCACGCTGATCGACCTGGCGTCGCCGCCGCGGCAATCACGGCCGTCGGGACCGCGCTCATCGAAACCGGCGTCGGCCCGCTCGTCGCCGAAATGTACGAACCTACGACCGCCGCCCCTGCGCACCGCCTACAACGTCCTGCTCGACCTCACCAGCCTCATCGAAGCCGCGATCACCCGCCGGCACAGCATCCCCGAACTCGACTCTCCTGCGCCGCGTACCACCACCCGGCCGCGACCGCCCCGTCCGGCACCCACGGCGCCTACCAGACCACCTGACCCCGACCGTCAGGAGCGCCCTAATGCCGATCCTCGATCCTGCCGCCCCAGCACCGCCTACGCCAGCGCACTCACCCCGGCCGTCGACGCGTTCACCGACCGCCACCACACCCTCGACCGGACCAGCGCCAAGAACTCCGCGAGGACCACCGCGAGCCCTCGCCCAACTCCACATCGCTACGTGATCGCGCGAGGATCGCGGCGCCAGGCAGCGAGGCGGACGTCGAGGATGGGCAGGCGCTGCCACGGCACCGAGCCCGGCACCGCGCGGTACATGCGGATCTCCCGGCACAGCAGCAGCTCCAGGGTCGCCACCGCGACGAAGTCTGAGACCGTTGGCCAACAACCATGACCCATGGCCACCTACAGTGACCCGTCACACGTGCCGGTCCCCCGGCCGGGGGTGGTGTCACGACAACGACGACTTGACTCCGCGGCAAAGGCGAGCGTTCATCGACGTCCAGCCATCCCGGAAATCCACCGGCAGGGGAGGACTCGTGTCAGACGTACCGCCACGCCACGACCCAGCAACCGCAGGCAGCTTCGGCCAGCTGATCACCCGCCGCAGGCACCAACTCGGCCTGACCCAAGGCGACCTGGCAGACCAGTTGTGCGCCAGATCCGGACGCCCGACCTTCACCCGCCACGAAATCTCGCGGTACGAGCGCGGCCTGCGCATCCCGACGGCACCGCTGCTGACCGCCATAGCCGCCTCACTCGATCTCCCCATGGCCGTCCTGCGCCGGACCGCAGCCGCCGACCGGAAACGCCGGCACGCGGGGAGCCGACGTTGAGCGCCACCCACCGGGTCGTCCGCCCATCCTGGACCTGCGGCGTCGACGGACTTCCATGGCCGTGCACTGAGGCGCAGCGGAGCCTGCGGAACAACGACCCGGCCATGCTGCGCCAGCTCATGGCCAACCTCATGGCCATCGCCCAACGAGAGCTGGACGACACCGACCCCGCAACGCTGTACCGGCGCTTCCTCGCGTGGACCCTCGAACCCGACCAGCGATGCGCCATCTGTGGCAGCCGCCGCCACGCCGTGATTCCCGGCGTACCGCCGCGCCTCGTGCCGTGCGACGGCCTGCGAGTGGCCCTCGCCGCCGACGACCTGCCCGGGTAATCCCCGAACCCGGCGGTGGGTGGCAGCGCTCATTCGCGGCCAAGAAGCAGAAGACTCCTGGCCGTACGTCGTCACGCCTGGTCGTAGTGGATGTACGGGTTCAGAATCTGTCGCTGCCACAGCTGGCTGCGCTCCGCCTTCGCCAGCTGCGCCTCGTCGGCGGCGTCGTCCCAGTCGCGGCGGATGGCTTCGAGCTGGTCCTCGATGATCTGGTCGGCGTCGCGGTCGGAGAGCAGGAACTCCGGTGCGGCCTTGCGGCACAGCCGCAACTGGCTGGCGCGCTCGCCGGGCGTCCGCGTGATGTTCAGGGCCTGGTTGGCGGTTTCGCCGCTGCGCGGCTGGGGGCACAGGTCGTACGCCGGGGTCAGTGAGAGCTGTGCGCCGTCCCAGAAGGCGGCGTGGTTGCGCAGGTGGTCATCGGTGTTGCCGATGCAGACGTTGAAGACCATCCGCGCGAACAGCTCACGCAGGTGCTGGCCGGCGTCGGTGAACTGCTTGCGGACCGCGTCGGCGAGGTCCGGGTAGCCGGCGTGCCGCGCCCCCATCTCGTCCTCGCCGAGGATGGTCAGCGCCGAAACCATCATGCGTCGCTGCCCGGGTACTGCGGTGCGGTCGAAGCGCTCCACGAGCAGCACATCACGGCCCGCGCAACGGATGACCTCGCAGGCAGCGACGTCCAGTCCCACCCGCCGGGCGAGGATCATCCCGACGGCCTCCGCCTTGACCACGGGGTAGTAGTCGCTCGTCGAGGACAGCTTGGCGATCAGGTGGCGCCCCTGGTCGAGCACGGTGACCTTGGGACGCGCACCACCGATGGACGTGCCCCGCGTCAACGCCTCTCCCAGCGCGGGCGACAGTGGCCGACCGGCCTCGAGCGCCTCGGCGGCGCCGATGAGCTCGGCCAGCTCGGCCGTCTCGTCTCGCGCGACGTACTCGGTGGCGCCGGACTGGAAGTCCAACCCGCCGACGCGGTCGGAGCCGGAGGTCAGCATGTAGGTCAGTTCGTCCAGGGCTGCGGTGTCCGCGTCGCGGTCGAGGTGGCCGAACCGGCGGGCCAGGATGACGCGCCGACCCCACGCATCGGGGCTGGCGTCGCGGAGGCAGCCCGCCAGCGGCAGGTTCCGCCGAGGTTCGATCGGCCCTTCCCGCAGCGGCAGCTCGGGCGCGTACAGCGGGACCGCGTCGGGGCGCGCCAGGTAGCTCTTGCCGTACGCGAAGACGTACCGGTCACCGTCCACCGCGACGACCCGGCCCGCGACCACTGGCTCCGTCGCGCCAGGCAGCCAAGCCCACACGAAAGCATCCCGGGGTGCTGCCATACCGCTCCTTCACACGAGGTCAGAAGTTATCGTCGACGACGATCGCCGGCTTGGTCACCCGAGCCGGCAGGAGGGCCAGTCGCTGCCTCGCGGCCGCGGCCAGGGCGGGCAGCTCACGCTCGTCCGCACCGAACAGCGGCACGCCGACGACCACCGCGGCCTCGAACGCCAGGCCGAGCGCCACGGTCGGCTCACCCCGCTCAAGCCGCCCGATGGTGTGCGGCTGCACCCCCACGCGCTCGGCCAGGTCCGCAGCCGTCCAACCGCGCTCCTTGCGCGCGGCAGCGATCTGGGAACCGAGCAGTGCAACAGCAGCCTTGGTCGTCGGCATGTAGGACCTCGTTCGCTTCGCCATCACGCCACCACCTTCGATAAAACAACGCTAACACGGCCTTGCAGTCGTTTTATCAACATCGACGAGGCCCTGGCGCGCGTGTCGCCAAGGCCGTAGGTGAGGAGTGGCCAGGTATGCCATGTACTTGACGTACGTCGAGCGCGTCGCATGCTGGTCAGGAACGTCTGGGGGATCTCATGTCCGTTGCCGCGCATTTCGACAGCTACTCAACTGCTCGAGCGCACTTCAAGGACCTCCTCGACGCCGCGCGCCGCGGCCGGGTGGCGACCGTACAACGGGAGACCGGCCAGGCCGCGGTCGTCGACGCCGAGCGGCTGCGCGCCACCCTCGTCGGTGTCCTGCCGCCGCCGCAGGTGGTGGCCGAGGACAGCGGATGGTCGGTGTTCCTGCCCGGGGTTTCGATAGCCGCGGACGCGGCGACGTTCGACGAGGCGATCAAGGAGATGATCGTGGCGTTGCGGGAGTACGCCGACGACTGGCAGGAACGCCTGCTGGATGCGCCGAACCACCGGAACAACTGGGCACTGGTCCAGGTGATCGAGCTCAGCGACGACGCGCAGCTGCGCGAGTGGCTGGTGGGCGTGGCTCGATGAGCTCGCCGGCACCAACACACCAGGATCACCGGAAGTTCTGCGAAATCGAAGGAGGGGAGCCCGCCCGGACCGCTCGTGGCCGGACCGCTCGCACCATGTGACGTACGAGCTCGCGTTGCCGGACGGCCGGATTGATGCAGACGAGACGCTGGAGTTAGGCCCTGCCGCCGCTGAGAGCGGGCGCAGTGTAACCACTGGCCGAGGAGGCTCATTCTCGCGCGGCTTTGTAAACCTCGCCGATCAGGCCTGAAAGGTCTCCGGCGTGGACATCCCGCTCCGCGAGCCGACGGTTATTTGCGGCCTGCAGGTCACGCAACCGTTCCGCGCGGTTGACCAATGCCAGCATCTGCTCTCGCATCTGCTGGCGGCGCGCGACCCGCTCGGCACCGTCCCAGATCGGGTCGGCGGCTCGAGCCCTTGCCTTCACGTCCCGCCAGTTCGAAGCCTCGGTCACGACCGACCCTCCTCTGTCACGTGATCAGCCACGGCGGCGCGCTGCCATAGGCCTCGCATGCTTGCCGTGCTCGCCACACTGTCAAGCGATCTGCCGCAGAAGGCGTTTGCGTCCTCAGCAAGGTGGAAGGTGCTGACCCACGCCTCGGTCCGCGCCCGCTCCGCGGCCAGCGCGTCGCTGTCACCGTCGTCGAGCTCGGCACGGATGCCGTCCCAGTCGTGGAACTCAGTCATGAGGCTCCCACCTGCTGCGTTCGAATGCCAACAAAGGCGGACCAGCTCTCCGCATGACATCATATGGCCTCCTCTGTAGCACACAAATAATTTTGTGCTACAGTATTGACATGCCGGTCCGGTTCACCGAAAGTGCAAGGAAGCACGGCTTTACCGAGGACGAGGCGGTGTGCGCCATCGAAAACGCGGTTGGACACGTCCAGCACTTCACGGATCCTCAGCCGCCGGCCAATATTCGACCCCATCTGTTCGTCGGTCCACGCAGCCTCACGGATCACACGTTGCTCGAAGTCTTCCTCGAGGTTCGAGGAAGTACGGTCACGGTCTTCCATGTCATGGAAGCCCAGGAGCGCAGTCTCAACCTGATCGGAAGGAGCTATCGATGACCTCCGAACCGCATGCGGCGGCTACCACCCCTCTGCCGATCGACGGCTACGAGGCAGCAGCACGGTGGGCGGAGAAGGCAACCTTTGACCCGGACGATCCCACCGTGGAGCGAGACGAGGTGGCCGCCGCCAGCGGGCGCGCCTTGCTGCAAGCCGCCCGCGTCGCGGACGAGCAGGTGCCGACTGCCGACGACTACGAAGCAGCGGCGCGATGGGCCGAAACGGCCACGATTGATGCAGACGCAACGGTGGAGTCAGGCCCTGCCGCCGCCGAGAGCGGGCGGGCGCTGCTGCGCGCCGCTCGCGCCGGCAGACCGGCGCTTGATGTGCAGAATGAACCCGGACAGGCCTCGCCAGTGCGCCGTTTCCGGCTGTCAGTAACACTCAACGCGGAACTTGACGACTTCGTGGAAGCCAGCAAAGCCCGCGGGCATGACACCACGCCGAGCGATGTCATTCGTGCCGCGCTCACTGAATACCTGCGCTCTCATCCAGCAAGCTGAGGGTTCCGTGCCGGAGGGTGCGGGGTAGCGGCCCGTCACTCTTCTGGCCGAAGAAGGTGGGCGACGCCAAAGACGAACGGCGTAATCACCGGCCGGAAAGCTCACCGCAGTGCGCCGCCTTGTAGGCCTCGCTGATCAGGTCCGGAAGGTCTTCGGCGGCGACATCCTGCCCCGCGAGCCGACGACGATTTGCCGCCTGCAGGTCGCGCAACCGTTCCGCACGCCGCAGCGACTCCATCTCCTGCAAAGTCTCCTACGTACGCCGACCGATTGCCGCCACCGATGCGCTCAACCACCGAAACGGCTACGTCACTGACATGATATTTCGGTGCTGATCCTGCGTGCGACCAAGAAGCTCCGCGACCGGATAGGCACGCCGGACCTGCGTGCGGGTGAGCAGTCCACCACCGCACTCGGTGAGTGGTACGCCACCCGGTTCGCGTGGCGACCGGACGTGTTACTGCTGGTCAACGAGCCGACCCTGCTGCCGATCCTCCTGCCGCTCGCACCCGCCGCCACCGCCCTGGCCCGCGCCGCCGACCGCATCGCCGCGACCATGGCCACGTACGGTGCCCACGACGCGATGATCGCCGCCGAGGTCGAACAGATGCGCACCCGCCGGATCGCCCCGACCACCAACCGCAGCGTCGTCGGGATCATGACCGAGTTCACGCTCCTCGCGGACCGCAGCAGAGAACGAGAACTCGGCGATCTGGAGGCATGGCTGGCCGGCACGCCGTGCAGCCCGCTGTACCGCACCCACACCAACCCGAAGAACGCCTTCATGCACCAGCTCTCACTTCACCGCCAAGTCCAACGATGACGTCCTTCCCGAGATCTCCCACGCCACCGCCGCAGTCTCGCGATGACGTCGTGGGGGAGCGTGGCGTACTCAGCGTGAGCGGTACGCAGTTCCCGTGTCGTGCGCATACCTGCGAACCGGAGCCAGACCCCGCACTGAGATCACAATGCGCATCGGATCTGTCACGTTCGGATGGTACGACGGCTCGACGCGTGCTCGGCGAAGCGTGTTCAGCGGGCGTCGAAGGTTCTGCCGAGCCAGGCGAGGTCGGTCTGGTCGCGCTGGCGGCCCTCTCGCTCGCGGGCGAAGAGCGCCTCCGTCTTGGTCAATACCAGGGTGTAGGGTCGTCCGCTACGTCGGGTTTGATGGCGTACCGGCAGCTCGTGCTGGTCGATCCGGGTGTGGACATGCCGGCGCCGTTGTTCTGCCAGCGGCCACTCGAGGGAGCGCCGCGCCTTGTCGGCGAGGAACGCGTCGAGGGTCTGGCACAGTTCGCAGTGGCAGCCCTTCGGCAACTCGATCGACCAGTCGTCAGCGGACCGGATCGGCCGGGCCAGCCGGGTCGCAAGCCGCGCGGCGCAGTGGCGCGAAACGACGTCGAGTCCTGCGGCGGCGCTGGTATCGCGGCTGGCCCTGTGGGCCGCGCGGAGCGCGGACATGGCGCATACGAGCAGATCGTCGTTGTCGATGCTCAGGAAGGCGACCATCTCGTCGCGCAGGTCCGCCGCCGCGAGGCTCGCCGTGCTCAGCAGCAGACCGGCGACGGCCGGCCCGAGTTCGCTCAGCGCCGCATGCCGGTGGCTCGGAGCGGGGTATCGCAGCGTCCTGTCCACCGATTCCCGCAGCGGGGTCCAGGCGGCGGCGGACACCAGTCGGCCGACCGATACACCGGCCTCGGACGCCTCGCGCAACGCGTCGCATACCGCTGGCAGGGTCTCCAGCCACGCCGCTCGCTGTTGCTGCGACGCCAGGTACGCCGGTCGATCGCGGCCGAACCAGACTTCGACCAGTTCGCGGGTCCAGGAATCGCCGTAGCGCGCGGCGACCCGGGCGAGCGCCGCGGCATGGGAGCGATCCAGCATCTCGATCTGGAACGGCGCGAGCAACATGGCTGCGGTGCCGGGCTTATCCAGGTCGTGGGCGACCGTGAGCGCCTTGCCCAGCAACTGCTCGGCGTTCGCCTTCGCCGCCACGCTCCAGAAGGAGGCGAGCATGGCAGCGGCATGACGAGCCTTGGCCACATCGCCCGCCCGGATCAGGTCGGCGAGCCGATCGAGTGCCCACATGGGCGAGGCCTGCGCACGGATCGCGAAGGCCCACCTGCGGGGCCAAATCACGATTGCCGCTCTGCGGTACCAGCGCTCCAGGGTGTTGCCGTAGTTGCCCATGTAGCCCTCGTACGACGAGGCGTGTGGCTGCAGGTCCGCCGTCGGTGTCGTCGCGCATACTTCGTCGTCGTGGACGATCAGTGAGGTGGGCGTGGCCTCGTCACCCTCATCGAGCCAGCAGTCGAGGCTGGTCGTCGACTCGATGAGCTCCTGCAGTTCGTAGTCCCCGTCCTCCTCCGTCTCGTCGTCATCGTCGTTGTCCCAGTACTGGCCGTATGACGCTGCGTCCTCGGCGCTCCAGTGCTCGTGCACCTCCGCCAAGGCCAGGGCCACCTCGCAGTCGGCGGCGAGTGCCGCTGCCCGTACCAGCGCGGCGCGGCTGGCGTCGTCTCCCTTGAGGCGGGCCCACCCCAGCCCACGCTGGGTGTATTCGTGGTCGAGCAGGTAGACCAGGCGGGCAGGCTCGTCCGAATCGCCGAAGTGCTGGTTGAGGCAGCCGGCCAGTTCGGCCGTCAGGCCAGGGTCGGTCCGGCCGGCAGCCGCCGCGACCGGGTCACCTTTGAGCAACAGGTTGTACGTCAGCACGACCCGGTAGCCCGACGTGACCGGCCGTACGTGGTGACGGCAGTCGGCGTAGAAGGCCACGAACGACAGTGATTCCTTCGACGACCGGTACGTTGCGGTCTGGCCGGCGTGCTCGACCACGAGGACACCGCCCGTGGCTGCCGAGGGCAGCGTGACGACAAGGGTCCCGATCATGCCGTCGGCCTTCTCCGAGTCCTGGTGCGGAGCGAAGAACTGGCCGGGCGCGTACACCAGCATCGCGTGGAACTCGGCCGTCAGCTCGCATCCCTCCGGCAGGCCGAGGTCGGCCCGCAGGCGCTCGAGGACGTGCCGCAGCGTGACGTTCCACTGCCGTTTGTCAATCTTCACGCGGCTCTTCGGGACCTGCCACGTGTCCCGGACTCTGGCATCCAGCAGCGTCTGCTCGCCCTTGCCGAACCGGGCCGGCCGACTGATCAGGCAGAGCTCCTTCGCCTGCCGGACCGGCACGGGCAGGGTGATCGGGCCGACGCCGGTGACCTCCAGCCGAAGGCCGTCGGGACGGGCGGTGCGTCGCGCACTGAATGACCCCGGAGTCGCACCCTCGCCCAGAAGACTCGCGAACCGATCGCGCGGGAAGACCGTAACCACCGTTACTCGGCCACCCGTGCCATGGGATTCGACCGTCCCCGGTCGTCGAGGATTCCGGGAAACTGGAGCTCGCCCGAGGCGTACGTGAGGCACCGCTCAGTCAACTCCGCCGGCATTGCGGTGTGCTCTGCCAGGAAGCGGATCCATTCGGGCAGCAGCGCGACGAGTTCGGCGGCGAAGTCTTCCTTGTAGTAGTTCCGCAGGTGCAGCACGGCCACCGCGACCTTGTGCGGCGAGCAGAACGGATAGAGCGTGGGGTGATCCCGCGGGGACCAGGACTCGGCCAGTTCCTCGGCAAGTTCGTCGGGGCCGACAGGACCGGCGTCGTCCCCTTCGCCGACGATCCCACCGTGATAATCAAGCTGCCGAAGTCGCTGGGCGAACTGCGCCTTGGCGTCGGCGGCCGTCAACCGTACGAAAGCCGGCCCACGCACCTGGCGCACCGCCTTCCGCGCCGTCCCGCCGAGCCGCCGGCTGCGCAGGAACTCGGCGTACTGCTCCTCGTCCTCCCCGCCGATCCGTAATCCCTCGACCTCGCCCGGTAGCAGGGCGTCGAGCGTCTCCGAGTCCTCCACCGCTGTCAGGACCGCCCCACCCGCCGCGGCCTGCCCGACCGACTCCCGCCAAGCGGCCACCGCGGACTCGGCCGAAGTATGGAAGCCGCTGTGCACGGTGAGCGCTTCGTAGCCGCAGGTGTCCACGTCCCACAGGTACCAGCGATCCGGGCCGGCGTCCGACGTGAACGGCGCGACCACCGCCCAACGGGTGCCGTGGACGTCGCGTGCCCACAACACGGGACCGGTCACGGCACGCCCGCGCGCGACCCGCTTCGCCGCGGGGGCATCCAGATGCGCAGAGATCAGGTCACTCGCGGACTCGCTGAGCGGGAACGGCAGCACACCGGCGACGACAGTCAGCAGCCGTTGGAGAACAGCCACGTCCGCACCAGCCTCCGCCGGTCTGTGGAACCGCTCGTCGAGCGCCGACAGCAACGCACCGACGAAGTCCTCCGGATTGACAATGTCCTCCACGGAGCCACGCTCGAAGTGGGCCATCGCCGCGCCGAAGCGAATGCACAAATCGTCTTCGAGGTCGTCGTCGGACCGCTCTGGGGCACTCGCGATCAAGGCGTCAATCAGCGCCCCGGCAGCATCCCCGGCCAGCGCGGTGCGATGCTCCGCGAGCTTCTGCCGATACTCGAACAGCTCACCGAAGACGCCGACCCCTGCGGACCCGCCGCGCGACGAGACCATCGACTGGCGGGAGGACCGGCTGCCGGACTGGGATTTCTTCTTCCGCTTCCGAGACACGGGCACGGCGGGCATCCTATCGGCGGGTATCCGCCGCCCGGCCGCGACACCTCGGGTATCGCGGCCCGGTCACGGTAATCAGACGGCCGCAACGCTGACACGAGCGTGCCTCCGTTCGCCAACGGGCACCCTTGTCGCGAGCAGGTCAGACCTTGAGAATCTCCACGTCGTACAGCGCCACGGACGCATCCCGGGAGGCCAACGTCAACCCTTCGGTGGCGGCCTGAGCCACCAGCATCCGGTCGAACGGGTCACGATGGTGCGGAGGGAGCCGGCCGGCGGCGATGCCATGGACGTGCGTGACAGGCAATTCGCGGAACCCCATGTCACGGACCCGCTCTGCGAGGTCAGACGGCCCGGCCAGCTTTCCGGTGGACTGCTTGATGGTGATCTCCCACAGGCTGACCGGTGACAAGAAGATGTCCGGATCGTGGCGCAGGCGATCCAGGAAGTCCTGCCCCAACATGGGGTCGCCCGTGATGGCCCACAGTGCGACATGGGTGTCCAGCAGCAGGCTCATCCGCCGATCCCGAAGTCGGCGGCGATCTCCGCGTTGGTCTGGGGTGAGTCCCAGTCACCGCTGAGGTCCAGCTGCCCTGCGAGCGAGCCGATCGCAGTGCGGTTGACCCGGCGCACCAACGGCACGACCTTCGCCACCGGCGTGCCCGCCCGATCGATGATGATCTCCTCCCCGCGCTCCACACGCTCGATGATCTTTGACAGGTTCGTCTTGGCCTCATGCATGTTGAAGTGCACGGCCTCCGCGGACATACCAACACCTCCCGGTTAGCTAATAGGTTAGTCCATAAGCGTTGCCTTCGCCACGGCTCCGCATACGGAGGGGAGCGGCTGATGTCGGCACGCGATCTACCCGCAACGGCTCGAGGAGTGCTCGGCGAAGCGAGCCACCCCGGGTCACTGCAAACCAACCGGGCATACCGGACGGACCCCGCCCATCGCAAACGCCGATTGTGTGATCGGTCCCCGCTCCCACCAGCCTGAACGAATCCAGGTCACGCCGGAGCGGGATATGCCGACGCAGGTCAGCGTGGGCGTCGGTACACTGTGCTCCGCGCCCTCGTAGCTCAGGGGATAGAGCAACGGTTTCCTAAACCGTGTGTCGCAGGTTCGAATCCTGCCGGGGGCACCAGGTCAGAGGCTTATTGCACGTTCTTCCTGATCTTGCGTGCCATTCGCGTGCCACTCGCCTTCCGCGCCACCTTGTCGAGGTGGGCCGCGACCTCTTCGTCCTTGCCGCCGAGCGGACGGGCATAGTGCCTGGTCGTGACGCTGGCGTCGGCGTGGCCGAGGCGAGCGGCGGCGACCACGATGCCGTGCGAGTCCGAGACCCAGGACGCGTGGGTGGCTCTCAGGTCGTGCGGCTTCAACCCGTCGAGACCGGCCGCTTCGGCGGCTACCCGGAACCGGCTGCGGAAGCCGTAGTAGCTCTGCTGTCGGTCGCTCGTGTGCTTCTGCCGGCCGCCGAACAGGAACACGTCCTCACCCTCGGGCAGGTTGCCGAGCAGTTCCGCTACCGCGTCGGCCACGAACTCGGGCAGGATCAGCTCCCGCTGCTGGTGGTTCTTCGGTGTGCCGATCACGGAGCCGCCACGAACCTGCGACACCGCTTCGGCGACGATGAGCCGGCGGCTGGACAGGTCGAAGGATCGGCGGCGTAGCGGGAGCGCCTCGCCGATGCGGAGTCCGGCGTACGCGAGCAGCAGGACCAGGACCCGATCGGGCAGCTCGCACTTTGCCGAAAGGCGGGCGACGTCCGCTGGCGCCAGGACCGTTGGCTTGGCCTGCGGCAGGCGGGGAAGTCCGGCGACGCGCCCACCCCGGCACGGGGTCACCGGGATCATGCCGTTGTCGACGGCCGAGGCCATGATCTGCGACAGGAGGCGGTACGCCTGCCGGACCTGCGATGCGCTCACCGTCTCGGCGAGGGTGCCGACCCACCGCGTCACCGCGAGCGGCCGGAGCGCGCCGAGCTTCACCTTGCCGAGGTGCGGCACGATGAGCCGGTCAATGACCGAGCGGTAGGTCTCCTGTGTCTTGACCTTCCAGCGCGATTGCGTCGCCGCGAACCACTGATCCGCCCATTCCGAGATCGGCGTCTTGGCCGCCGTCGGCGAGATCCAGCGGCCCGACGCGATGTCGCCCTCCATCACGCTGAGGAAGCGTTCGGCGAGCGGCTTGGTCGGGTACGTCTGCGGAGCAGGATGCATCTGGCCGTCTGGTCCGGAGTAGCGCGCCTGCCATTGCCCGGACGGAAGTTGCCGAACGGCGCCGAATCGACGTCGCTTCTTGTCGGTCATCAAGCCACCAATCCGTTGCTGTGCAAGCCCATGCGGATCGGTTCCACAGTGGACTGATCGATGTAGACAGCGAGTGCTTGCTCTTTGATCCGTACGTGCGTGCCAGCCTTGACGTACTCGATCCGGCGTTCGGCGATCAGCCGGCGCACGAACCGTTCCGTCACTCCGAGCCGTTCGGCCACCTCCGCGACCTTCAACAGCCGGTTACTCACCGTTGCGTTCCTCCTCGTTGTCGCTGGCTGTGTGCTCGTACTGCGCCGCCCGGTCTCTGGCGGCGTTGAGGGCGTTGCGCCACTGCATGCGTTGGGCGAGCGCTCGCAGGAGGCGATGTCGCATGGGTGGCATGTCGGGGTCGTTCGGCTTCGCCAGCTCCCAGGCGACCGGAGCCGGGGTGCCGGCATCGGCGGTCTCGGATGCTGGGACCTGGTCGATGCCGTCGGCGACGCCGAGGAGCGCCTTGACCCAGGCGCGGGCGTCGTGGCGGTGGTCGGCGAGGGTCTTGCCAGACCAGTCGCGGGATATGAGGATGCGCCGGCCGCCGATGCCGAGCGTTGAGCGCTGGTGGACCTTGCCCTTGCAGTTGCCGGGGCGGAGCTTGCCGTGCGTCTTCTTCGGCTGGATGCCGTACAGCAGCCAGTTCGCGCACCGTTCCGAGCAGGGCGTGACGCGCAGCTCTTGCCAGAGGCGTTCGAGATGCGCCCGCTGCCGGTCGGTGGTCACGGTGTGGCAGTCGGCCGCTGACTTGGTGATGTACTTCGTGATGTAGCCGACCGTGCGGTCGATGTCCTTGCTGCCGGCGGCAACCCCGCGAGCATCAACGTGCTTGCCGAACCGGATGACGTGGGCCGGCGCGGCGTCGGGGTCCTCGTCGATCGCATCGAGCGCTTCGTCCCACGTCTGCAACGGCGCGCCGCTGTCCGGGTCGCACCACGCTTCGGCGTCGGCGTCCCAGAGCGGACGGCACGTGGGCTGGTCGACGCGCGGCCACCAGACCTGGTGGTAGGTGGCCGCCGCGACCTCGCGCAGGACCGTGCGGGAGACGGTGCCGCGGATGGCGAAGTGCGCGTGTGGGGCGAGGCGTCGTTGGGGCTCGACGCAGCCGGCGTACTGGACGTTCCAGCCGACGCAGCGCCGCAGGTTCTGCCAGAACCGGTCGAGCAGCCGCGGGAACGTGATCGCGTCCCAGGCCGCGCGCCGGTAGTCGTAGCGGGACGGGTCGAGCGGCGAGCCGTCGTCTCGTACGGGGCCGTATGAGTCGAGGGTCATGGTCAGCCACATCGACGGCCGGTGCTCGGTGCCGTCCGGGGCGGTGTAGACGCGGCCGACCGTGCGCGGCTGGACCTTCTGCCGTGGCAGCGCGGGTGCGTCCTGGCGCCGGCGGGTGGACCGCTGCCGCTTCGGTTCGTCGGGCTTGTTGTGCGACGGTGCCACCGTGCCGCGCAAGCCTTCCGCTGCGATGGCCTCCTCCACCTCGCGGATTGCTTCGTCGACCTCGCCGACCTCATCCCACTTCGACTCCCGGACCGCCTGGTCGCGGAAGTACTCCAGGTGCGCGCGGAGGCTGATCAGCGACCGGTGTTCCTCCGTGGTCGGCTTCGGGGCAGGGGCAGGTTCGTCGACGCGGTGCCAGCCCTCCCGGATCTGCGTCTTGCGCAGCCGCCGAGCCCGCTTCGCGCACGGAACGCACTTGTCCTCGCGGGTCGCGCCGCACGGCACGTCGATGATCTCGGTCTGGCCGGTGGCGAGGTCGGTGCGGCGCAGCCCGACCGGGCGGAGGCAGACGCCGTACTCGGTCGCCATGTCCTTCACGACGTCAGCGGCGAGGGGCATCAGCATGCGGGCAGCGCGCGAGCCGGGGCGCGGCCCGGCCTCGGGTTCGGTGTCGAGGCCGGGCAACGTGTCGACGGTCATCGGCGACCCGCCGGCTGCTGGACGTCAAGGAACATCCGGTCAATGGCGTCGGCGTCGCCGCGGAGCAGCCGTTCGCGGCGAGCAGCGGCGTACGCACCGACCATCGGGTGACCGATCCGCCGAACGCCCCACGGCAGCCGCTGCACCACGAGGCCCTGCGCGCGGGCGTGAGCGTCGGCGGAGGTGTGCAGCCGGTCGGCGACTGCTTCGACGAAGGCTTGGAGCAGGTGCATGGTGGTGGCCTCCTTCACTTGACGACACCGGATGGGATCGCGCCGTTGAGGCGCTGGAACACCGGAACGGCCGCTGCGACCGGTTCGGGCACCGGAACCTGGTCGACAACCATTGCCGCCGGCTGCTCTTGCGGCGCAGGCTGCGGCTTCGTGGACAGCACGAGCTTCACGAGGGCCATGAACGCCAGCGCCGGAACGGCCGCGAGCAGGCCACCGGAGATGCCCGGCTTCGCCACCGCCAGCTGCGCCGACAGCGACAGCACGACCGCCGCCGTGAGGACCGCGAACGGGTACCGCGTCGACTCGCCGGAACGACGGCGCCGCCGGATGACGAGCGCGCACGCGATAGGGACGAGTTCGGAGATGGCGGCGTTCGCCCAGCCGAACCAGTCCGCCGTGCCAGCGGGGGAGTTCGCCATGGTCCAGTCGTGGACGTGGGTGAAGGACGCGGCGCCGGCCATTCCCGCGACCACCAGGAGGATGACGACCAGGACGACGCCCTCGATGTGCTGACGCATGTGACGCACCTCCGTTCTCACTTGGCCTTCGGGGTGATCGGGACGCGGATCCAGTCGGGCGGCTCACCGGTCGACGCGACGGCTTCGGACAGGCACCGCCACAGCGCCCATGCCTCTGCCGGGGTGAGGTACATCCGCCGCCGGCCCGCACCCACGGCCAGGTAGAGGTCTTCGTCGTCGGTGACGCGGACCGTGACGGCGGATGAGCCGTTGCTGACGTGCGGTGCGCGGAGGCGGTAGAACCGGCGGGTCATGCCGCCTCACCGTCGAGGAGGTTCGTCAGCGCGTCCGGGAGCAGCGGACCCTGTGCGTGGCGTCCGGGCTTGTAGACGTGCCTGGGTTCCCGCCGTGGCGCCGGTACCGCCGCAGGCTGCTCGACGACGACAGGGGCGGCGTAGGTGGTGGCCATGGCGCGGATCTCGTCGTCGGTGACGTACGCGAACCGGACCCGCTCCGGTTCCGGGCGGTCGTCGAGGACGACATACCCGATGCCCCGCATGGACGGCCGCGCCGACAACTGGTCGCACAGCGCACCCCGAGCGCGGGAGCCTTGCCCGAGGACAAGGTCGACGTGGTTGGGTTCGTTGAGCCGCAACGCGATCCGGGTGGGGAAGAAGTCGCGCAGCTCGACGACCTCTTTGCGCGGGTCCTGGGTCGCGCCGATGACGAGCACGCCGAGGCCGGCGCCCTGCGTGAGCAGCATGGCGAGCGCGGCCTTGGCCCGGGCGCGCAGCTCGGTGTCCTGCAGCAGCGCGACGAGCGCGAGGATCTCGTCGACCATGAGCACGTAGATCGGTTCGTCGAGGGTCGGCGTGTGCACGCGGGTCTTGCCCTGCATGCGGGCCTGCCGGTCGCGCATGACCTCGACGAGTTCCTCCAGCATGGCCACCATCGGCGGGACCGTGGCGTACTCGTACCGGCTGAACAGCTCCCGACCGAGGGACAGCTCCACGCCACCTTTGGGGTCGATGCCCCACAGCCGCACCAGCCCGGAGCGGATCGCCGGGGCGAGCGCGCGGATCAGCGACCACTGCACCGAGCCCTTGCCCGCCCTGGTCGCGCCGACGATCAGGACGTGGGTGGCGAGCAGGCGCAGCACGTACCGGACGAGGTCCTCACGCAGGCCGAGCGGCAGCGCCTCCAAGTCGGTGGCCTCCGGGATGTCGAACGCGGGCACGGTGCGGCGCAGCGGGTCGCGCCGAACGAAGACGAGCCAGACGAGGCGCGGCCGGTCGCGGTAGCGGAACCGGTCAACGAGCCGCAGCAGCCGGTTTGTGCGTGCGGGTGGCTGCTCCCGCCGACCCGAGTAGACCCGGCAGATGCGCGCGCCGAACGAGTACGCCAGGTTCGCCGCCGCCGCGTGATAGTCGTCCGGGTTCTGCCCGCGCGGCATACGCAGCAGCACCTCATCCGTGGCGTACGTGCAGCGCACCCGCAGCAGCCGCGGCACGTTCAGCTTGCCGTCGAACCGTTCGGCGAGGCGGCAGACGGTCATCGCCTCGCGCCAGTGCAGCTGGTACCCGAACAGCCGCTGCCACCAGGACAGCACCGGCAGGACGACCCAGCGTTCGCACCAGGGACGCCAGCGCCACCACCAGACCCCGACCGTCGCGCCGGCGACCCCGGCGAACAGCGCGAGGATCTCCCAGCCGTGCCGGTGCCACAGCCACACCGCGAGGACGGCGAGGGTGACGGAGGTGCGGTTGCGCCACAGCACCGGCAGCGACCGTACGAGCAGGACCGTGGCCTTGAACAGCAGGTACGGGATGACGATCCACATGACCAGCCACCACGGCGCCGGGACGGACAGGCGCCGGACGTTGACCAGCGGGACGTTGTTGTTCTTGTTCACCTTCGACCTTTCCTACGACGGCGCCAGCGCTGCGAACCGCCCTCTCCCGTCCCGGCGGACCGCCAGCAGTTGCAGCGGCATCCCGGTGAACCAGCGGGTGAAGCGGCCGCGCGTATCGCGCGCAACAGGCATGAGCAGCAGGAGTTGGCCGGGGCAGGTTTGGCGACGCCGCCCAGAAATGGGCATGATGAGACCCGCCTTCCACACCTCAGCGATGGGCTTGGTTGGCAGCGGGGCGGTCCGGCTTCCTACGGCATACAGACCGCCCCGCGCTTGCGTTGCTTACGCGGCCTTGCGGGCCGGCTGCGACGAACGGAACCCCGTCGCGCGGTACGAGTACGCGAGCCGACCGGTCGGCCCGACGTACGGCGTGACCGTCATCCCCTCGAACTCGACCGGGGAGAACCCCGCGCCATCCGGGACCGGCTGCACGTTCGCCGAGATCTTGACCGCGACCTCCCGGGACCGGCCCGCAAGATCCGGGTCCATGTCCATGACCCGGACCGTCCACACCCGCGACCCGGACAGCTTGTCCACCGCCGGTGTCCGGGCCTTGGTCACCTCGTTGTAGTCCTGCGCCTCGACGATCGAGTCCGGCACCAGCACGCAACCGGCCGGGAAGACGTCCTCGAACCGGACCGAGAACCGCGTACCACCTTTGAGCGCCACAACCATTCCTCTCAGACAACCACTTAACTTGTTATGTGTGACTCAAGTGTAGCGACGGAACCTAGCTTGTTAAGTGCTCAGACAGAGAAACTTGGCGATGGCTCGCATTTCGAGTAACGCGAGCCATCCACCTAAGCAATCGAGAAGGAGTCCTCGAACTCGTGCCGGGCCGGCGGCACCGCGATGTCCAGTGCGAAGGCAGGCTTGCCGCCCCGGGCGTACACAGCGAACAAGGCGGTGAGCAGCCAACCATTGGGGTCGACGTCGAGCAGTTCCGCCTCTTCCTCGGTCGCCGGCCGCGCCGAGATCCGCTCCGTCACGTGGTCGAAGTGCATGCCCTTACGCACCGCCAAGTGCTGCAGGACGCCCTCGCTGAGCGGTGCCGCCGAGCCGATGCCGGTGCCCTTGGCGAGATCGAGCGGCACGTACACCGTGCCCAACTCGACCGGCCCCAGCCCGTCAACGCTGACGAGCCGGCGACGCACCACCACGGGCGCGCCCTCGTCCAAGTCGAGCGCGGACGAGGCCCGCGCGGGAGCAGGCAACTCGCCGACGTCGAGGATTCGTAACCGGCCCCCAGCCTCACTGGCAAGCAGCGACGCCGCGTGGGCCGGCAGGGACCGCGGTTCAACCGGCTTGGACCGCACGAACCGACCCTTACCCTGCTGTGTGTCGATCCAGCCGGCCTGCCGCAGGATCTCCAGCGACCGCACGACCGTGGGCCGCGACGTGTCGAACTCGTTCATGAGCGCTGTCTCGCTAGGCAGCATCTCGCCGGACGCGTACGTGCCGTCCTCGATGCGGGCCTGCAACGCGTTGACGATGGTTATGTACTTGGGAGGTCTGTACTCGATCGGCACGGAGACCCACCATTCGAAGACGACAACATACCTTGTCAAGACCTTAACTGTGTGAGCGTCGCGCTGTCGATCCTTCGAAGGGAGGGACCAGCGCGGCACGGCGAAGCCTCGGCACCGAGCGATGCCGAGGCCCTGTTCGTCAGTCTGTGGCAGCCCTGCGCAACGCGTCAGCGTGCCGCCGCCACAGCGCTTCCATCGCGCTCTCGTACCCGCGCGAATCCAGCTCGTCCGCATCCGGACCGCCGGCCTCGACCGCCTCGACATAGTCGCACGTGTACGCGCACAGCGCCGCCCGCAGGTTCGAGCCGTAGCCTCGCTGCTGGGCGGCATCGAGCGCCTCCCAGCCCCGGGCCGCGTCGTCGATGACGAGCCGCCGGTCGTCCTGGTCGGTCAGTCGGTTGCCCCGGTGCCCGACCGCTTGGTCGTCCCGCAGCTGCACGACGCGACCGACGAGAGGGAGAAGCGCGATGGCGATCTCCAGCCGGAGCGCGTCACCGCGAAGGTCGTCTTGCACGATCATGCTGCGCCGCCCTTCCACGTGTTCCGGGCGTCGCCCGGAGGTGTCACGATGGGTGGCGGTCCCTCGGTGATACCAGCATCGAGGGGCCGCCTCCACGCCATCGCGCCTACTTGACCCGGTTGAACTCGCCGCCCTGGACGCCCTCGACGAACGCGTCCCACTCGCCCGGCGTGAACGCCAGCACTGCGCCGTCCGGGTTCTTCGAGTCCCGCACCGCGATGAGCGGCCCGTCCAGGCCGGTCACCTCGACGCAGTTGTCGGAGTACGGGCCGCTCTTGCTGCTCTTGACCCAGCTCGCGCCGGTCAGGTCGATGGTCACGCCGTCCTTGCTCACCTGCATGGTTCCTCCTTGTTCTCCGCCGCCGGCTCCTTGTCGGCCGGCGGCGCCTGTTGGGCGGCCATCAGTTGCCGCAGCTTCGACGCGTACAACAGCGCCTCGTCGCTGAGCCGCTCTGCTGCCCGGATCGCGGCGTCCCATGCGCCGCCGAACCCGAAGTCGATGACCACGGTCACGTCGTCGTCTTTGAGCACGAGGACCGGGTCACCGTCCTCGTCGACCGCACCCCAGCACCGCAGCGTCCGGACATCCAGGTCGAGGTCGGGTTGCGGCGCCACAGGCACCTCCGCCACACGGAACGTTGTTGCTCTCATTCGGTCGCCTCCGTCTCCTGGCCAGGGCCGTCCTGGTCCGGCGCCGGGATGCCGCCGCAGTCGACGCACGGCCGCACCGCGTACACCACGCTGTCCTCGGCCATCGTCAGCGCCCCGCGGCGACTGACCAGCTTGACGCCGCGCCCCTCACACGAACGGCACGTCGAAGTCGAAGCGCGGTGAACCGTCACGCGCCACCGCCGATGGCTCCCTGGAGCAAGACCGCCCGAAACATAGATGAAGCGTCTACCCATCGAGGGCCTTCACCCCGGAAAATTGTTCCGGGGTCAACTCGGAGGGTGGTGCGACGCT